>JBOIDM010000357.1:0-3713 GCA_050740575.1 Gammaproteobacteria bacterium | reverse complement strand
AGTGTACACTCGGTTGGTAGTGATTATACGCAGTCGCAGCTGTTCGGAAAATTATAACGAATCGAGTCGATTCATCAACAAGTTAACCGTGGAAGGGACTGCACGCTTGCAATCGATCCGTGCCCGTTGGGAGTTACCGCCTCCCCGCGGTCTTGCCGGATACCCGCCCTTGCCGAAAGAAACAGGTACGAGCGGCGGCGCGCTCCGCTTCCTCCAGCCGCGCCACGAGCGCCTGGCCTCTTTTTGAATCCCGAAACAGCCCTCCGCGCTCGCCCGGCATCGCGCGAAAGCCGCGAAACGTGGTCGCTTCCACGTAATCATCAAAGCGGATGGCTGCGGCAATCGCATCGATTTCGCAGGCACACGCATAGAGATTATCGATCGTCTGCCCCCCCTGTTTGGACATGCAGGTCAGCACCCGGTCGACCCGATCGAGCGTTGGATAATCATAGGCCTGCGACGCGGCCGCTACGGTCACGGCAAAGAACGAAGCCAGTGTCAAATTCAAGGCCACCGCGATCCTAAGCCGGTACGACGCCTTGCGTCGCAAGATGATCGATAATCCGCTGAACGCAACTCTCAACCGGTTCCGCCCCGGAGTCGATGCGCAGTTCCGGATTGTCAGGCTCCTCATAGGGTGCTGATATTCCGGTAAATTCTTTGATCTCCCCGGCCCGCGCGCGGCGATACAAGCCTTTGACGTCGCGCTGTTCGCAGATCTCGATCGCGCACTCGCAGTACACCTCGATAAAATCCCCCGGTGCCACCAACTTACGCGCCCGATCCCGATCGGCGCGATACGGCGAGATGAACGCCGTCATCACAATGACCCCGGCATCCATGAAAAGCTTCACGACCTCCCCGATACGGCGGATGTTTTCCACCCGATCCTGCGGTGAAAACCCTAAGTCGCCGCATAATCCGTGGCGGATATTGTCGCCGTCACACACATAGGTATTGCATCCTATCGCGAATAGGCGGTCCTCCAAGGCATGGGCGAGCGTCGATTTGCCGGACCCCGACAATCCGGTCAGCCAGATGATCGCGCCTCTGTGTCCATTGCGTTGCTCCCGCTGGAGGCGGGTAATGGTCGCCGCATGCCATACGGTATTGCTGCTTTTGCCGGAGACTACGCCGGATGTGTCGTTCATGCGCTTAATGCTAGTCGTACTTGATGTACTTGAAGCGCGGATCGTCGGGGGTTCCCTCAAGCGCACTGCCTTCCTCCTTGCCGGGCTGCCACATCACCACTTGTTCGATTTTATTAGCCAGATCAAAATCTTTATTGGTGATGCCCTTGGCCGCGTGATTCATGAGCTTTACGATAACGAAGGCATAGGACACCGTGAGATCGGGGTGATGAAAAGCCGCTTCCGCCAGGTGCCCCACGGTGTTGACTACCATCAGCGTGCTTTTCCAGCCCGCGGTCTTATACTTGCGCCTGATCCAACCCTCTTCCAGATACCAATGCGGGAGTTCCTCCTTGAGCCTCGCTTCGACTTCTTCATCGGTATAGGTTTCTTCGTGTTGCTTAACTCGCCAGCCCATCGCAGGTCTCCTCGCGTTTGAACGTCGTTCCCGGTATCTTAACTCTATAAGCGGAAATGCGCATGCGAATATGTTTCACGCGATGCGGATCGAGCGCGCCGATGCGCCGGTCCCGGTCGCACAACACCCCTCGAAATCCTAGATAATCCGGGCCGAGAGCCATGAGCGGCCCGATATCGTTAGCTTGCAGCGATCCCGCGAGTCCCACGAACAGACCAAGCCGCCGGCACTCGTGAACGAAGGCTGCAAGCTCAGCTTCGCCGAGGTAGGCGCGCAGACCCCGGCCGCGCTTTTCTGCGGTATCGACCATGGCGCCCACCAGCCCGTGATCGGCAAACGCGCGTAAGGCCGCAACCGGACTGATTTCACGGTCGGCGAACAGCACCGCGACCACACGTGCCCCCTGCTTTACTTCCTCTTCAATCGCAGCGAGCACGGGCGTCCGGCGATCGCACTCAAAAAACCCGACCTTGACGAATGCGACGCCGGTGGCAGCCGTTTCCGCCACGGCGCGCCGCACGCGCTCGGGAATCGCCGGAAGATCCCCTGTCGTGGCGCTCACCGGCCGGCGCGCCTCGACCCACGCAACGACCTCACGCATGGTCGCAAACGACACCGCGCCAAGGGCGCCTCGCGCAGGCGCCTTCAGATCGATGATATCCGCGCCTTCCTGAAATGCAATCCTGGCCTCGGCCATCGATTGGACGCTCGCCAGAAACCCGGTCATGCAACATCGCCTAAGCGGCCGCGGCGAAAGGCCTGCACGCGCTCCATGAGCCACGCCCAGGCCTCGCGTTCGCGCTCCCCCGCGGTCTTGTCGATCGCTGTGCGCAGGTATTCAATTTCGGCATCGACCTTGGCCTCGGGCAAGCGGGACAAACGGCTGACCAGGATCGCCGCTTCGATCACGGCTCCCTGGGCGCGATTGAAGCCTTGGAACGCCCGATGCGCCTGCTCGTGCACCACCTCGCAGACAAACCTGGGCCGCAGCTCATCGGGCTGCACCCGCAGCGCACGGACCTCGAGATGCGCCAGCGTATCCGCCAACCGGCAGCCCTGAATAGCAGCGGCTGGCACCGTCGGCCACGCGCGCCGGCCGGTCAAGCAGCCGGCGATGATCGCGACATTGTCAGTCAGGTTGAGCACCGCCTCCCCGGTACGCTCCAGATTGGACAACGTCCGGCATGGGCGGAACGGCGCGATGATGACTCGCGGCCCCTCGTAGTGAAATCCCATCGGCGCGATGTGCGGGCTCGCATCTTCGCACAGCGTCGTGATCACGGCTTCAAAAATCATGCGCCTACTTTTTCGCTTTCCCGAGCGTGCTGCCGGACGGTTTGTAGGCGTGCAGCGCGTTGGGATCGCGCCGCACTCGGTCCCGCGCCGCGCACCCCCACCGGAGCGGCTCGTCCTGCAGGTAACGTTTTCCCAGTTGCCAGGCCAGTTCTGCGCGCGCCAGCTCGACCCCCATATAAAAAGCATGCGGCGCATCGCTCTCCAATTCTTTCAGATGCGGAAAAAGATCAAAAGGGTCGCGCGCCGTGACCATTCCGTCACGATTGTACACATGAATGCCCACTTCCGAGACCTGGACGCGATAACTCGGATCACGGATCTCCTTGGCGGTCTCAGCGATCTCCATCTCCGTATAGGGAAACGGCTTGCGATCATGGATCGTGAGCAGTGAGCCGTCATAACCTTTAGGGAGGCTCTGGTCCTCGCGGGCGGCAAACATGATCCGGCGCCCGACGTCGAGCTCCCGGACCACCGAGCGCGCGTGCGCGCTGACCTGGGTCGTCAATAGGTTATCGATCCGCAATTCGGACAGGATCCCCAGCATGAAGGCATTAAGGCCGGTGGTATCCGCCTCGGTAAGCTCGGAGAGATTACCGGTCCCCATCATGATCTCGATGCCGGGATAGCGTTGTCTCAATTGGCTATAGCGTACCAATGATTCCGTCAGACCGAAGTGTATGGGATCGAGAACACTGTCGGCGAGAAACGGTTGGCCACGTGCGAGCATGAGATCGATAGCCCGGTAGAGTGAATCCATATCCCCCGCGCGTTCCGGAATCAACACCGGCACGGCGTCGACATCAGCGGCAAGACCGACGGTGCTTTCCTTTAGGCTCAGTAGATAGTGGGCGCCCGATTTCGCTCCGCGC
>JBOIDM010000356.1:0-8704 GCA_050740575.1 Gammaproteobacteria bacterium | reverse complement strand
ATTGATGGCGGCGGGAGCATTGCAGCGATTGTGACCAATCCAAGTGTTCAGTCGCTTGGGCTTGAAGCCGGTAAACGGGCGGTTGCGATCTTCAAAGCATCCAGCGTCATTCTCGGAACGATGGTGTAATCTTGTGCAGCTCAAGGGGTTGGGCGTGTAAGCCTTGAAGAGATCGATGGCGGGGAGACCTTCTGCCTGGGAGTCCGCCCGTCTCAACGCTGGTCCGCGACGTAGCGCTCGGCGAGGGAGGCGAGGGTATTGCGGCCCGCTCGCCGCGCGAGGCGCAGGAGCTTCAGGAACACCTGGGCGGTGAGGAAGGCGTCGCCCCCTGCCGTGTGGCGGTCGTGGGGTATGACGCCGAATCGTTGGCAGAGCGCATCGAGGGAGAAGCTCTTGATTTCGGCGCTGCCGGCGAAGGCGCCGTCGCGCTCGAGGTGGAGCGTCAGATCCATGGTATCTATCCAGCGGTTGCGCAGCGCGAAGCCGAAGTGGCGCCCGCAGGCCTCATTCAGGACGCCGATGTCGTGCCCGATGTGATGGCCGACGATGACGCCGTCCTTGAGGTAAGCGATAAATTGCTCGAGCGCCTCGGGCTCGGCGAGACCGTCGCGGGCCTCGTCGCGCGTGATGCCGTGCACGGTGACCGCGGCGCTGTTGTGAGCGACGGTGAGCAGCGCCTCGAAGGCATCGATCAGGTGAATTTCCTCTTGCAGGACGGCGACGGCGCCGAGGCTGATGATCCGGTCGCGCTTGGGGTCGAGGCCGGTGGTTTCCGAATCCAGGACGACGAAGCGCACACGCTCCGCCGGGGTGTCGTCGGCCCAGCTGTGATCGAAACAAACGCGGTAGTCGAGAACGAAGCCGGGTGTCATAAGCTCGCGATGGAGTCCTGGTGCGCCCAGGTAAATTCCAATAACCGGTGGATGGAGCGGAACGCGCTCTTGAGGAGCTGCCGGTCGACCCGGCTCAGCCTGGCGGGGTGGATGTTGACGCCGTCGCTGGCGTCGCGAAGCCCGCTACGGCCCTGCTGATAGAGAGCGATGCGAAAGGCTTCGGCGGCATCGCGGAACAGCGCTTGATGGCCCGGGAGGGAATCGCCTGCGCGCGCGAGGCGTTCGAGCGTGCCGGTCACGGCGATCTCCTTGCGCGCGAGGCCGAAGACGCGGCCGACATCGATCAGCGGATCGAGGGCGGTGCGCGCGAGATCGAGGCTCTGCGTGCGGGCTCCGTCGAGCTCGACCACGAGATCCTGAAAGAAGGTCAGCGGGGGGAGATTGACCATCGAGTCATTGGCGAGCACGGCGATGAGCACCGGACGGCGCTCGATCTCGGCGCTGATGTGGCCTAGGAGATCCGAGGCGAGCGACGGGTTGCCGCAGGCGGTGAGGAGGTCGAAGCGGGAGCGGGACTCGTAGGCCGAGTTCACGATCGGATCGGTGATGATCTCAGAGTAAAACTCCTTCCAGGCGGCGAGCGGCAAGACGGCCGGGGCGGGGTGCACGTAAAATCCGCAGGCTTTCAGTCCGGCGGCGACTTCGGCCGCGAGGGCGAGGAAGGGCTCGGGCGGGCCATGCGCAAAGACGAGCCCGCACTCGGGGGCGGTGGGCGTCAAGATCTCCTTGCGGGCCGCGCCGCCGAAAAAGAGCCAGCAACAATCCGGGCGATCCGCTCCGGTGAGCATGACGAGGCGAGCGAAGAGGGCGCGCAGAAATTCGCCCGCATACTCGGCGAACCATGCTACGGTCGGCGCGCCGGTGAGCCCCGCGGTGATGAGCGATGCGGCGCGGGCGCGCAGGCGAGCGAGATCGGCGAGCGATTCGGCCTGCCGCACCGCTTCGATGAGGAGCGTGGGATGATGACCGCAGAGCAGGGCGAGGTCCGTGGCGGACACGAGACCCGTCAGTTCGGAATCGTCGCCACCGTCGCGGGTGATGGCGAGGCAAGGCGCGCCGGTGCGCGCGATTTCGAGTACCGAGGCGCCGAGGCTCACGTCCGCACGAGCGGTGACCACGGGCTGCATCAGGGCGTCGCAGCGGAGGTCGGTGGACAGATCCCCGGCAGCGACCCAATCGCTGAGCAGCCGGGTGGTGATGAGGCCGAGCGGTTTGCCGCCGGCGCCGACGACGGCAACGGCATCGGCGCGATGACGGGATAGGATCCGGGCCGCTTCGCGGATCGAAGCCTCCGGCGGGCAGGCCAGCAGCCGCGCCGGCGGGCCGGCTTGGTCGATCCAGGACTGTTCCCCCGATGGGGTGCGCAAGGAGAAGTGTGCTCCCAGGTAGCTCGATGCTTGCGGGTTCTTTTGGATCAGCTGATCGAAAGTTGCGGCATCGAGGGCATAGAGGATCACGTCGCTCGCGGTGCGGGCGGAGTGGCGGTGATGGGTATGACCGAGGAAACGGCCGAGGCCGAGGAGATCGCCGGCGCCGAGGTAATCGACCAGGTCGGGGTCCAACAGCTCGACTTGGCCTTGCTGGATGACCCAAATGAAAGGCCTGCGCTCCTGGCCTTTGCGGAAGATGAATTCGCCGCTTTCGTGGAAACGGACCCGCCCGCTGCCGGCAAGGGTGAGGAGGCTGGGTTCCTCCAGGTAGCAACAGGGCGGATACTGCTTGAGGAAGTCGGCGACGCGGTGCTGGATGAGCGAGGTTTTCATCGGACGAAGCGCAACTTAGCCTGAAACCGTCGGGAGAAGAACCGCTGGCGGCTTTGGGACCTGTTGCCGATCGGCAGTGAAATCGGTATCTTGTGGCACCGAATACGATACCGCATGTGTACCCTTTAGCGGCCGAGGATTGATCATGGAATTAAAAACGGAGCAGCTCAGCGACGGTATCATGAAGGTCGTTCTTGCCGGCCGCTTGGACATCGCGGGAACCGATGCCGTGGACCTTCGCTTTACGGCCGCGACCGCGAGCGCCAAATCCGGCGTGATCGTTGATATGTCCGCGGTCAGCTATCTCGCCTCTATCGCCATCCGCATGCTGTTGTCAAACGCCAAGGCGATCAACCGGCGCGGCCATAAGATGGTCATCTTCAAGCCCGACCCGATGGTAAGAAAGACGCTCGTGACCACCGGCATCGATACCTTGATCCCCCTCTGCGACGACATTGAATCCGCGCTGCAATTAGTTCAGCAAGCCTAAACGCACCCAGCCCGGCCTAGACAGGGAGTCTCGAACGTAGCGCAATCTCACCGGGGGAAGTTTTTTGCAATACTTTGCTGTTAGTGTCACCAACGACACTTCCGAGATACGACGGTTGGCGCGGTGGGTCCGGGACATCGGTCATCGCCTTGCTTTGCCGGATGATATCACGTTCCGGCTGGACCTCTGTTTGGAAGAGGCGGTGCATAACATTATTCGCTACGGATATTCCGATCCGCGACCTCACCAAATCAATGTGAAGATTAGCCACGATGCGGGTTCTCTTGCCTTGGAGGTGGAGGACGAGGGTGTGGCATTTGATCCCTTGAGCGTTCCGGCCCTAGTGCGTCCAGCCACCCTTGCCGAGGCAAAAGTCGGCGGCTGGGGCGTGCATCTGATCCGTCAGTTCTCCGACCGCTGTCACTACGAGCGCCGTGGAGAGAAGAATCATTTGGAGATCATCTTCCGCTTACCGCTCCCCGAGACGTGATATCAACCGCGGATTTCGCCGTGCTTTTCGCTCGCTCCGCAGTTCCTCGAGTTCGGGGCGGCCGGCGATGGTTCGTTCACGCAGAAATTAGAAAGTGGTTTCCCAATTGCGAAATATTTTCTTATCGCTCTCAAAGTTAGAAACTATGTTGAAAGTTGGTTTTATGAATATTTTGTAACATTCTGTACTCCCTTGCCTAAATACGTTAATCCACAAAATCTGTGGATAACGTTGTGGACTATTTGTTGTGAATGCGTCCTTTCTCGCACACCGCTTGACCGGTGGCGAAATTAGCGAAGAGTTAGTCGAATTTCTATTTTCTATTTTATTTTAGTAGCTTAAAAAACTTTTATCATGCAATTAATCGAGATCCTTGATGCATGCGCTCAATGCCAGGATCGGGTTCGGTTGCCGGTGAATAAACATACCGGCGGAGCGCGGCCTGGATGTCCTCGGAACTTTCCGCGGGCGCCGGCGTCTCACTATGCACGTTCGTCGTGAACGTTCCCGCTCTCCCTCCCTGAGCGGGACTTCTGCCCGGTATCCCCAACCGGGCTCAGTTGGCCTCGGTAAATATTTCTCCCCTAGTTGTACCGAGGCCTTTTTTTTATCCTTTCGCCGGATGTCAAGCCGCGAACGCATGTTGTATCCTGTGAGCACGTTCAAAATAAAAACCATATCGACAACGTGAGCAAATCGATGGTTTTCCTGACCGTGGCGTTGGCCACTGCCGACGGGTACGCGGACGCGACGGCGGGGGAGGCTAAGGTGGCGGTGTGCGCGGGCTGCCACGGGGAGCGCGGAAACAGCCAAAATCCCGAGTGGCCGAAGCTTGCCGGCCAGCATCCGAATTATCTCGCGCAACAGCTTCGTGACTTCAAATCCGGAACGCGCAAGAATGAGATGATGAGCGCGATGGCGGCTCCGCTCGGTGAAGCGGACATCGTCAATATAGCGGAGTTCTATGCGGCTCAGAAACGAGAAACGGGGATGGCGGACGCCGGACTTGTAAAAGCGGGTGAGCGCTTATATCGCGGCGGAAACGCCACCACCGGGGTCCCGGCCTGCATGGCATGTCATGGACCCGCGGGCGCCGGTAATCCGGCGGCCGGGTTTCCGGCCCTCAGCAGTCAGCATGCGGCGTACACGCGCAACCAACTGCGCGCATATCGCTCCTCGGAGCGCAAGAACGGGCCGACGATGCAGGCAATCGCCGCCAAAATGTCGGAACCGGAAATCGAGGCGGTCGCGTCCTATATCGCGGGATTACGCTAGAGTGGGAAAATCGCGACCTCGCCTCCGGCACGAGCCCTGCGATGCAGGCGCTGGTCCAACCACGGAGTTTCCACGAATTCATCCTAAAGGGGGGATTATGTTCGCTAGGCATTGGTGGATTGCCGTTCTAAGTCTTGTTGCCGGAAACGGTTTCGCGGAAGAACCGGCATCGAACGCTCGCTATCAGATCGGCAAGGATTATCAGGAAATCGTTCCCGCCCAGCCGGTCGCGACGGACGGGAAGATCGAGGTCATCGAGGTGTTCTGGTACGGATGCCCCCATTGTTACGATTTCGAG
Source organism: Gammaproteobacteria bacterium (assembly GCA_050740575.1). Lineage (GTDB taxonomy): Bacteria > Pseudomonadota > Gammaproteobacteria > JACCXJ01 > JACCXJ01 > USCg-Taylor. The sequence goes on along the minus strand of JBOIDM010000356.1, from coordinate 3,495 downwards.
CCCTACATTAATGCATGGGCCGCGAGCAAAGCCCCGGATGTTGAATTTCGCCGCATACCGGCGGCCTTTAATAAAGCCTGGTATGTGCATGCCAAGGCCTACTATGCCGCCGAGGCATTGGGGGTCATCGATAAGATTCACGCGCCATTATTCAAGGCGTTGCACGAGTCCAAGCGGCGGCTGGACGATGAGGCGTCACTGGCCGAGTTTTTTGCCGAAAACGGCGTCTCGAAGGAGGAGTTTAGCGAGGCGTTCAGCTCATTTACGGTGGATGCCAAAGTCCAACAAGCCATCCAATCGGTTAAACAGTATGGGATCGACGGCGTGCCTAAGGTCGTCATCAACGGAAAGTTCCGCACGCCCGGAGAGACAGCCATCAGCTTTAGTGAAATCCCAAAGGTAATCGATTTCCTCATCGACAAAGAACGCGCCGCTGCTAAGCCATAGATTTTTTCCCCGCGGTCTTGCCGCGGGAATCTCAGCCATGAAGCGGCGTGCTTAAAAAGCGTTGGTCACCTTGATAAGCTGCTCCAATTTCCGGCGCGCATTCCCTTGAGCGAGGGCTTCCCGCGCCAAGTCGATGCCGGCGGAAATGTCCCGGGCGACTCCGCATACATAGAGCGCCGCCCCCGCATTGAGCAGCACGATATCCAAGGCCGGCCCCGGATCGTTATCGAGCACCGATCGCATGCGCGCCAGACTCTCCGAGGTGTCCCCGGCCTTGATTGCGCCGAGATCGGTCGAGCCGAACCCGAACTGCTCCGGGCTCAGCGAATAACTGGTGATCGCTCCATCGCGCAATTCGGTCACCCGCGTCGGCGCGCCGATGCTGATTTCATCCAACCCGTCCTCGCCGTGAACGACCATCACGTGGCTACTGCCGAGGTTACGCGATGCCTCGGCCAGGGGTTCCGTCCAGCGTGCTTGAAAGACGCCGATAAGCTGAGCCCTCGCGCCGGCCGGGTTCGTCAAGGGCCCGAGGAGATTGAAGAGTGTGCGGATCCCCAACTCGCGGCGCGGGGCGACGGCATGCCGCATGGCTTGGTGATGCGCGGGAGCGAACATGAAACCAATGCCGATCTCAGTGATACACGCGTTGACCTGCGCGGGGGTGAGCGCAATGTTGACGCCCGCAGCCTCCAGGAGATCCGCGCTCCCCGAGCGGCTGGAAACTCCGCGATTACCGTGTTTCGCAACCCGGCCGCCGGCGGCGGCCACGACCAACGCACTGGTCGTGGACACATTGAACGTGCCTGCGCCGTCTCCGCCGGTGCCGCACGTGTCGACCAGAGAGCGGGGATCCGCGGCGACGGTCTCGGACAGATCCCGCATGACCCGCGCTGCCGCCGTGATCTCTGCCACGGTTTCTCCTTTCATCCGCAGCGCGACCAGAAAACCTCCGATCTGCGCCGCGGAGGCTTGCCCGCCCATGATGAGTTCCATGGCCGTGCTCATCTCGTCCCCGGAGAGGTCTTGGCTCGCGGCGAGTTTGCCGATGGCCGCTTGGAGTGGCATTCGATGATCGCTATCGTCTGGTTTCTGGGCAATAATACTTGAAATTTTGAGCACCTCTCAAAGTTCTCGATGATCTGGGCGGATTACGCCATTCTCGCTATCATAGGCTTGTCCGCGCTCATCAGTATTTGGCGCGGATTGATTCGCGAGGTTCTCTCGCTCTTGGCGTGGACCGCGGCCGTCTTGGTTGCAATGGCGTTTATGCGGCCGCTCGCGGATCTATTGACGCCTTACCTCTCGGTGCCTTCGGCGCGCTTGATCATCGCCTTCATGGCGCTGTTTATCGCAACCTTGCTGTGCGGGGCCATCATTAATTTCATTATCGCCAAGCTCGTGATGAGCTCGGGGCTCTCCGGGACCGACCGGATGCTCGGGATCGTCTTCGGGGTCGCGCGCGGCGCCCTCGTCGTGGGGGTCTTGGTGCTCCTGGCCGGTTTGACACCGCTGCCGCAGGACCCCTGGTGGGAGCAATCGGTACTTTTGGGCCGCTTCGAGGCCATGGCGCTGTGGATGCGAAGCTACTTGCCGCCCGAGCTCGCGGCCCATTTTTCGTTTTAGTGGCCCCGCGCGCGCCGCATTGTGGGTGGCTGGGAGGCGCTATACAATTCGACTCCGCGCGGCGCCGGCCGGGCGGAAATCGTTACCATTGGGATAGTGGTCTGGCGAGGCGATAGCCTATGTGCGGAATCATCGGAATCGTAGCGGGCGCGAGCGTTAACCAGTCCTTATACGACGGGCTGACCGTATTGCAGCATCGCGGCCAGGATGCCGCCGGCATCGTGACCTGCCACGAAGGGCGCTTGCACCTGCACAAGTCGAGCGGCCTGGTGCGCGACGTATTTCAGACCCAGCATATGCTCGAGCTGGTGGGTAACATGGGCATCGGGCATGTTCGCTACCCGACCGCCGGTTGCGCGTCGATGGCCGAGGCGCAACCCTTCTACGTCAACTCCCCCTATGGGATCTGCCTGGCCCATAACGGCAATCTCACCAATGCCGAAGCGCTGAAACAAGAGTTGTTCCGGGACGATCTGCGCCACGTCAACACCGACTCGGATTCCGAGGTGTTGCTGAATGTGTTTGCCCACGAGCTACAGCGTCTGGGCAAGCTCAAGGTGGATGCACTGGATGTCTTTCATGCGGTCAGCCAAGTGCACAGACGCTGTCAGGGCGCTTACGCCGCGGTCGCCATGATCACGGGGATCGGTATTGTCGCGTTCCGCGATCCCCTCGGCATCCGGCCCATCGTGTTCGGGAGCCGCATGAGCGCTGCCGGTCCTGAGTATGCCATCGCTTCGGAAAGCGTCGCGATCGACACCCTGGGATACAAGCTCGTGCGTGACATCGAACCCGGAGAGGCGGTTTTTATCAGCGCCGACGGCACGCTCAAGACACGCCAATGCGCGGAGCACTGGTCGCACGCGCCGTGCATCTTCGAGTATGTGTATCTCGCCCGGCCGGACTCCATCATCGATGGGATCTCGGTCCACAAGGCGCGTATGCGCATGGGCGAGACGCTGGCGCAAAAGATTCGCAACACCTGGCCCGATCACGATATCGATATCGTCATCCCGATCCCGGACACGAGCCGCACCGTAGCCTTGCAGCTAGCCTACGAATTGGGGCTCAAGTACCGGGAGGGATTTATCAAAAACCGGTATATCCCGCGCACTTTCATCATGCCCGGCCAGGCCCTGCGCAAGAAATCCGTGCGCCAAAAGCTCAATGCCATCGACCTGGAATTCCGCGGCCGCAACGTGCTCCTTGTCGATGACTCGATCGTGCGTGGGACCACCTGTAAACAGATCATCCAGATGGCGCGCGAGGCCGGCGCCAAGAAGGTATACTTCGCCTCCGCCGCGCCGCCCGTGCGCTACCCGAACGTGTACGGCATCGACATGCCCTCGGCCGAGGAGTTGATCGCCCATGATCGTTCCGAGGACGAAGTCGGCAGGATGATAGGCGCCGATCGCCTGATCT
>JBOIDM010000355.1:0-2360 GCA_050740575.1 Gammaproteobacteria bacterium | reverse complement strand
AGGGCGTCTCGGGTTATATCGAGGTGCTGATCGCCCAGAACGAACTCTTCGGCGCCGAGCTCGCCCATGCCCAAACCCAAGCCGACACCCTCATCCAAGTCGTCAACGTCTACAAAGCCATGGGCGGAGGCTGGGTACTGGAGGCGGAGAAGCTCGCACCGGGTCTGGCCGTGGCGCGCGAAGAATGAGAGCTTTTGTGAGGTACCTGCTTGAAGGGCAATTCGCCTCACGACAGCGTTTGGCGGATCGGTAGCGGTTCTGCCCGAGAAGCCATGAAGGTTAAGTATTTCGACGATACAGACACGCTCTACATTGAGTTCCGTGACAGCAATATCGCCGATTCCAGAGACCTCGATGAGAACACAGTGCTCGATGTTGACGCCCAGGGGAAGGTCTGTGCAATCACCTTCGAACATGCGAGCCAGAGGACCGATATCCGCCATTTGACTGTTGAAGGGATCGCGGCATAACAAGGCGGCTCAACTAGGACGCGCCAAAGAGCGGCGCGCCTGTTAGCCGCATCGATAGGATCACAGGCTTCGATAGCCGCGATCGAGACGGCGCTAAGCGCGCGCCCACCAACGGAGCGCGAGTTGTCGCCCATCAAGTTGTCCGGCGCTGCGCTTGCGGCTTCGCCCCTATGGGTCAAGCGGACGCTCGTACCTCGCGCCCCTCACCTTGAGCGGTTGAGCCTTGGCGAGGTGGATTCCATCTATGCCGCGGCAGCTTAGCCGTATCGTTGGTATGGTTACGACATACCAACTAAAATAAACATAGCCCTTGCCGAGGAGGAGCTTTGCGATGCCGGAGCCGACGCTGTCATTGACCGAGCTTGAGATGCACGACGATTTCATGCGTCGGCACATCGGGCCTGACCGTACGCAGTGCGCTCAAATGCTACAGGTCCTCGGTCTGCACAGTCTCGAGGATCTGATCGACCGGGCCGTGCCGGCCAGCATCCGTGCAGAGCACGCCCTCGATCTGCCCCCGCCCATGAGCGAACGCGCGGCGTTGTCGTATATGCGCCGGATGCGCGAGCGCAACAAGGTCTTCGTCTCGATGCTCGGCATGGGTTATTACGGCACCATTATGCCGGCCGTCATCAAGCGCAACGTGCTGGAAAATCCGAGCTGGTATACCGCCTATACGCCTTATCAAGCAGAGGTGAGCCAAGGGCGGCTCGAAGCGCTACTCAATTTCCAACAGATGATCATCGACCTTACGGGGATGGAGATCGCGAACGCTTCCTTGCTCGATGAGCCGACCGCGGCGGCCGAGGCGATGACGATGTCGCGGCGCCTCTCGCGGGCGAAATCCAACGTGTTCTTCGTCGACCGCGACTGCCATCCTCAAACCGTTGCCGTCGTTCACACTCGCGCCCGGCCGCTCGGTATTGAAATCATCGTCGCGGACCCCTACAGCGATCTCGAGCGCCGCGAATTCTTCGGCGTGTTGCTGCAATATCCCGGTTCCAGCGGTGAGATCCGCGATCCGCGGGGCGTGATCGCCGCGGCCCGCCCGAAGCAGGCGCTGGTCACCATCGCGGCCGATCCGCTGAGCTTGCTCCTGCTCCAGCCGCCCGGCGAGATGGGGGCCGATATCGTCATCGGCAGTGCGCAGCGCTTCGGCGTGCCCATGGGCTATGGCGGGCCCCACGCGGCATTCTTCGCCACCCGCGATGCCTATAAGCGTTCGGTGCCGGGGCGCATCATCGGCGTGTCTGTCGACAGTCTCGGACAGCCGGCGTATCGCATGGCCCTGCAAACGCGGGAGCAGCACATCCGCCGGGAAAAGGCAACGAGCAACATCTGTACGGCGCAAGTGCTGCTCGCCAACATCGCGGGTTTCTACGCCGTCTACCACGGACCGGAGGGCCTGAAACGCATCGCGGAACGCGTACACCGTCTGAGCCTGGTCCTCGCCGCGGGGCTCGAAAAACTTGGCTTCGAGATCGTGACGCGAGGCTGGTTCGACACGATCACCGTGAGGGTCCCGGGACAAGCGAGGCGCATCGCCGCGCGCGCGCGCGAATCGCAGATCAATCTGCGGGTGTTCGAGGCCGATCAGCTCGGGATCGCGTTCGACGAAGCCACCACCCGCGCGCATTTGCACAAACTCTGGCGAGTGTTCTCGACCCAAGCCGACGCGCTGCTCGATATCGATCGCGTGGATGCCGAGATCGCCGAATGTATACCGGAAGGATTGCGGCGCCGGAGCCCATTGCTCACTCATCCGGTCTTCAATTCCTATCACTCCGAGACCGAGATGATGCGTTACCTGCGGCGGCTCGCCGCCAAGGACATCGCCTTGGACCGCGCGATGATCCCGCTCGGCTCTTGCACCATGAAGCTCAACGCCAC
>JBOIDM010000354.1:0-9769 GCA_050740575.1 Gammaproteobacteria bacterium | reverse complement strand
CCAGGGATCTGACCGAAAACCGGCTGGATCCGAGCGCCGCCAACAAAGTCGTTTACAGCACCTGTCTCGCGACCGACATGTCGGGGTTTTCCACCATCGCGGAAAAGCTGCCGCCGGGCGAGCTGGCATCGTTCCTTAATGATTATTTCGATACGCTCGCGCAACCGCTCAAGCGTCACCACGTCGATGTGACCGAGTTCCGCGCCGATGCCATCATGTGCGCCTGGACGGCGGCCGAGCCGAATGCCGGCGCCCGTTCTAAAGCGGTGTTCGCAGCCCTGGAGGCGGCCGAGGCCATCGCCCGGTTCAAGGAACGGCACAGCATGCTCGGGGCCAAATTGCGGATTGGCCTTGAGTCCGGCTGGGTTTATGTCGGGCACGCAGGAGGAGGCGGGCATTTCGTCTACAGCATCGTCGGGGATTGCGCCAACACCGCCTCGCGCGTCGAAGGCTTGAACAAGCATATCGGCACCCAGTTACTGGCCACGGAGTCTGTCGTCGCGGGACTGGATGATCTTCTAGTGCGTCCGCTAGGGAGGTTTCAGTTCGTCGGCAAAACCGAAGCGCTTCCGATCATGGAGATCGTCGCGGCGAGGAGCGGTGCGTCGCCGGAGCATGTTTTGCTTTGTGAGCGCTTTTCCGAAGCCCTCGATATTTTCCAGAAGGCCCATTGGGACCGGGCGGCGGATCGCTGCAAGGACATTCTAGCGAGCTATCCCGACGACGGTCCCGCGCGTTTCTATCTGTCGCTGTGCGAGCGCTATCAAAACGGAGCCGCCGAACCGGAAGATCCGAGCGTCATTCGCATGGACGCCAAGTAAGGAGGCGGACCTTCAACGCCGTCGCGGTTCCGGGTGGCCACCATTCGTCCTGCGGGTTAAATTTGATTTGGGGATCAACGCCACGACGCGGACCGGTCCGCCCGAACCGCCTTCGATCTTCATCGGCAGTGCGATGAGCGTCGCGCCGCGTGCGGGAAGCCGTTCCAAACCCGTGAGATTCTCTAAACCAGGAACGTTCTTCGCGGCGGCGATCCGGTGGACCATGAAATCCTGGGAGCGCCCGTAGTCGATCGAGGCGGTATCGACCCCGAGCGCGGCGACCCGGCGTTCTTCGACCAAAAGCCGTGCCGCCTCCGCGCCGTAGCTCGGGAAGCTGAGTCTCGCGGCGGCACCGCGGCGGTCGTCGCCGAGGTATTGCTTGCGGTTAGGCCAGAAACGGCTCCACCCGGTCCGCAAGAGGGCGATGCTGCCCGGCGCAATCGGACCGTGCTTGCGCTCGAAGTCGAGAATGTCTTCGACCGTAAGCCGATAATCGCGATCGCTTTGCGTTTTCCGGGCAATGTCGATCACGGCCGCCGGCCCGATAAACCTTTCCAGAGGTAGGGCTTCCAAGGTGCGTTTGCCGCGCGCGAAATGGATCGGTGCGTCGATATGCGTGCCGCCGTGCTCGGGCGTGCAGAAGGTGTTCGCGCTATAGAAATAACCGGCCGGCGTGTCACCATAGGTGAGGCGTTTGAGCTCAAAATTCCCGCGTTCGGTCGGCCAATAAATCGTGTCCTTGTTAAACGCTTGGGTGAGGTCGACCAAGCGATAGGCGCCGGGATCGAAAGCATGCGTCTCGTGCACGAGCAGTGCGTAGAGTAACGCGCCCAGATAGACAAGCCGTTGACGTCGAATCTTGTTCATAATGGTAGGAGTCGTTCGCGAGCCATTCATCCCGTCACTCCAGCGTCTTACCATGATTCGGTTTTCAAAACCATAGGAAATCGGGTCTAATGCGCGCCATGAACGCGGCGAAAGATATTTTCTCCTACCGCAAGTACTGGGCGGCGCGGCTCACCCCGACGCCCTTCCTGCCGATGACGCTGGATGAGATGGAGGCGCTCGGTTGGGATGCCTGCGACATTATCATCATCACCGGCGATGCCTATGTCGATCACCCGAGCTTCGGGATGGCGATCATCGGCCGCGTGCTGGAGGCGCAAGGATTTCGCGTCGGCATCATCGCCCAGCCGGACTGGCGCAGCGCCGATGCGTTTACCGTCCTCGGAAGGCCGAGGCTCTTCTTCGGCATCACCGCCGGCAACATGGATTCCATGGTCAACCGCTACACCGCCGATCGCCGTATCCGCTCCGATGATGCCTATACGCCGGGCGGTGCGGCCGGAAAGCGCCCGGATCGATCCGTCATCGTCTACGCCCAGCGCGTGCGCGAAGCGTTTCAAGATGTACCCATGATCGCCGGCGGCATCGAGTCGTCATTACGCCGCATCGCGCATTTCGATTACTGGTCGGAGAAGGTGCGCCGTTCAATCTTGCTCGATGCCCGCGCCGATCTGCTGCTCTACGGTAATGCCGAGCGGGCAATCTGTGAGATCGCCCATCGGCTGGCAGCCGGAGCAGCCATCGGCTCGCTCACCGAGATCCGGGGCACGGTGTTGCTGCGCGACGCTATTCCCGAGGGCTGGACTGAGATCGATTCCACGGCTATCGATACGCCCGGCCCGATCAATCCGACGATCGATCCCTACGCGATGGAAGCCGAGCGCCTCGCCGCTGCGCCGCCACCCGGGACGAACGTCGTCCGGTTCGTGAAGCGTCATTCAACGACGCAGCCAACGGTCGTGCGCTTACCCGCTTACGAACACGTCGCGAACGATCCGGCGCTCTACGCGCACGCCTCGCGCATCCTGCATCTCGAATCCAACCCCGGCAACGCCCGGGCGCTCGTGCAACGGCACGGCGACAAGGACCTGTGGCTCAATCCGCCGCCTATCCCTCTCTCGACGAAAGAGATGGATACCATCTATGAGCTGCCCTATGCGCGGCAGCCGCACCCGAAGTATGGCGGGGCACGCATCCCTGCCTACGAGATGATCCGCTTCTCGATCGCCATCCAGCGCGGCTGCTTCGGCGGCTGCACTTTCTGCTCCATCACCGAGCACGAGGGCCGGATCATCCAGAGCCGGTCCGAAGATTCGGTGCTGCGCGAGATCGAGACCATCCGCGACACGGTGCCCGGCTTCACCGGAGTCATCTCGGACCTCGGGGGGCCGACGGCGAACATGTGGCGGCTCCGCTGCAAAAGCCGCGAGATCGAGTCGGTATGCCGGCGGCTGTCGTGCGTTTATCCCACGATCTGCAAGAACCTCAACACCGATCACGCGCCGCTCATTCGCCTCTATCGCCGCGCGCGTGCCTTGCCGGGCGTCAAGAAAGTCCTCATCGCTTCCGGCCTCCGCTACGACCTCGCGGTGCAATCGCCGGAGTACGTCAAGGAGCTTGCCCAGCACCACGTCGGCGGCTATCTCAAGATTGCGCCGGAACATATCGCGGAAGGACCGCTCGGGAAGATGATGAAGCCGGGGGTGGGAAGCTACTACCGCTTCAAGGAGCTTTTCGATAAATATTCGAAGGAAGCCGGAAAGGAACAATACCTCATTCCCTATTTCATCGCGGCGCATCCGGGCACGACCGACGAGGATATGTTACAGCTCGCGCTTTGGCTGAAGAAGAACGGCTACCGCGCCGATCAGGTGCAGGCTTTCCTGCCTTCGCCCATGGCGCTCGCTACCGCCATGTACCACTCCGGCAAGAACCCCTTGCGCCGGGTAACGCGCGCGAGTGAGGCGGTACACATCCCGAAGGGCCTCAAGATCCGCAGGCTGCACAAGGCGTTTCTCCGCTACCATGACGCCAACAATTGGCCGCTCTTGCGCGCCGCCCTCAAGCGCATGGGGCGGCCCGATCTGATCGGCAATCGCAAGCAGTGCCTCATTCCCACCTACCAGCCCGTAGACACCGGACAGGCGCCGGAGGGGAAACGCCGCGACTCGCCCCAACGGCTATTCCTAACCCAACATACCGGGTTGCCGCCACAGGGGAATGCAAGGCAGCGTTTTCCCGGCTCGCGCCCGTTCAATCCGCATCCCGGCAGCCCGACCGGCTCTGGCAAACGTTGACGAGAATGTGTTGGCCAAGTGCTTGTGTAACGCCGGATCAGAGGTGCGACAAAAGGCCGTATGTTGCGGGGCAACAGGTTGTAGTATGCTATAGCTAGCGCCGTAGTTATGCCTACCGCAATGGATTTTCGGACAGTGGTTGCGGTAAGGGGGCGAGCACGGTCTCTGAGAAATTCATGGGGGCTGATGCCCTAACGCATTGCAGCAGGGAGGAGGGGGTAAGCCGATGCGAAAAAGCGCTCGGCAACGAATCGTGGATATCGTACACGGGTTTTCTGAAAAACTTCACAGCACCGTTCCCTCGCTGGTCCAAGGAATCCACCCATGAAAACGGCGGTTCGGCTATCTTGCACAATCGCGGCAGTTCGCTGCGCGCTGTCCGGTTGGGGGAAAGCGACTAGCGTTGACCCTGGGTTCGCGAACGCTACAGGGATTTACAAAATTTTATGATGGGCGGCATTTGGGACCTGCCTTGGTGGGGCTACATCGCGTATACGCTGCTCCTCACACATATCACGATCGTCGCAGTCACAATTTATCTCCATCGCCATCAAGCTCACAGAGCCATTGATTTGCATCCTGTCATCTCCCATTTCTTTCGGTTTTGGTTGTGGCTAACGACAGCAATGGTCACGAAACAGTGGGTCGCGGTCCATCGCAAGCATCATGCGCGGGTCGAAACGGCCGAGGACCCGCACAGTCCAATGGTATTCGGTATCCGGAAGGTGCTTTTGGAGGGAACCGAGCTTTATCGGGCGGAAGCGAGAGATCCTGCAATCACGGATAAATACGGGCATGGCACCCCCGACGATTGGTTGGAGCGGAATATTTACAGCAAACGTTTCGACCACGGTACCCCCCTCATGCTCGTGATCGACCTCGTCTTATTCGGCCCGCTTGGGCTGTCGATTTGGGCGATCCAAATGCTTTGGATACCCTTCTTCGCTGCCGGTGTGGTTAACGGGCTCGGCCATTATTGGGGCTATAGGAATTACGCGCTTCCCGACGCCTCCACCAATTTTATGCCCTGGGGGATCTTGATCGGGGGCGAGGAGTTGCATAATAACCACCACGCGTTTCCAAGCTCCGCGAAGTTTTCCTCGCGATGGTGGGAGTTCGATCTAGGCTGGTTGCATATACGAACTCTCTGCGTGCTCGGTCTCGCACGGGTTAAAAAGATAGCGCCGAAGCCGCTGCTGGATTCCGCTAAGGTCGGGAGCGATCATCACGGCCGTCGTTAACGCGCCCGCCTTCCCTGGCGCTCGAGGTACCCCTGCCGGTAACCGAACCTCTACCCCCGCTTGAAGCGTGCTGCTTCGTCAGACCCGCCCGTCGCATTACCGGCGCTGTACGAATGCGCGCCTACTCCGGCGAGCTTGCCTCCATCGATCACCAGGTACTCGTTGCGGATGGGCCGGCCTTCGAACCAGCACTCCAGGATCTCGCGCACGCCGGCCGCGTAGCGCGCCTGCGCCGAGAGGCTGGTGCCCGAGATGTGCGGGGTCATGCCGTGGTGGGGCATGGTGCGCAGGCCGTTCGGGACGATTCTCGCGAGCCCCGCTCCGCGTCCGAATACGGAGACGGCCCTCATGAATGAGTCGGGGCGAAGCGAAAGGGAAGGGCACTCGATCCAATGGAAGCTAGTGGACAGGCATCTCGATGTGGGGTGCCGCGCCACTCGGGCTACTGACGCACCAATAACTGGAGGTGTTAAGATGATATCGACAGGTAATGACCGGAGAGAGGAGCGTGCGGTGCTGTTGGCTGTGGGTAGTAATCTACGCCGTCATTGAGCTGTACCTCGGAGCGACGCTGGCAGTGCTGTCGGTCTTCATTCTCGAGGACTTCCTGCTAGCACGTGAACAGAGCGTGTGATGCGCTGTTAACCCGATGAGCGCTAAGCTTGAAAGTACCTCCTGCTGCGTCGTCGGGGGCGGGCCGGCGGGAGTGGTGCTGTCGCTGCTCTTGGCACGTAACGGTGTGTCGGTCACGTTGCTCGAGGGGCATAAGGATTTCGATCGCGAGTTCCGTGGCGACACTTTGCATCCCTCGGTCATGGAGATCATGGATGAGATCGGGCTTGCGGACGACTTGCTCGAACTTCCCCACACCAAGCTCCACGACCTCACCCTGCGGACCAAGCAGGCAGCCTTCAAGATGGTGGATTTCGTCCACCTAAAAACGCGCTTTCCCTATATCACGCTCATGCCGCAGATGAAGTTCCTCGAATTCGTCACCGGAGCGGCGCGGCGCTATCCCCATTTCAGACTCCTCATGGGCGCCCAGGTGCGGGAGTTGATCATGGAGGACGGGGTCAATCGCGGTGTCCGGTACCGGGACGAGACCGGTGCTGAACGTGAGCTGCGGGCGCTCTTGACCGTCGCTGCCGACGGGCGATTCTCGCGCTTGCGTAAGCTCGCCGGACTCGAACCGGTACGCAGCTCGCCTCCCATGGACGTACTCTGGTTCCGCTTACCCAGGTTCTCCGGCGATACACAAGGCTTCGGAGGCCGCATCGGTCAAGGCCACATGCTAGCCATCCTGCCACGGGAAGATCACTTCCAATTAGGATACGTGATCTTGAAAGGCAGCTACCAGGCATTGCGTGAGGAAGGTATCGAGAAATTCCACGCCTCGCTGATATCGCTTGCACCCGAGTTTGCAGATCGGTTATCTGCGGTAAAAAGTTGGGGAAACCTTTCGATACTTCCCGTGGAATCGAGCTGCCTCAGGAAATGGTATCTGCCGGGCTTGCTCTTAATCGGTGACGCGGCCCACGTCATGTCGCCGGTCGGCGGGGTGGGGATCAACTATGCCATACAGGACGCGGTGGTCGCGGCCAACGTCTTGAGCGAAGCACTGCGCAATGGCCGAGTCATGGAGGCCGACCTCGCACGGGTGCAACACGCGCGCTATTGGCCGACCCGCTTCATCCAGCGCTTTCAGGCCTTTATTCAAGAGCGCGTGATCCGGACCGCCCTCGACCCCGATGCCTCGTTTGCGCCCCCGGCGCTTTTTCATCTGCCCTTGCTGCGCCGGCTACCCGCGCGCATCGTCGGATTCGGCCTCCGCAAGGTGCACGTGGAGTAAGCAAAGCTTGCAGTAACAACAGTATCGGGACCTCTAAAAGATGACCGGCACTCGATTCGATCTCGAAGTACAACCCGTAATCCCCGAGGCCCTCGCCAGGCTGGAAGAACTGGCCAATGATCTAGTCTATAGTTGGAACCGTCCAATCCGAACGCTGTTCGCGCATCTGGATCGCGACCTCTGGCACGCCTGCGGCCATAACCTGAAGATCTTCCTGCGCCGGGTGGCACAGGATAAACTCGACGCGGCAGCCAGCAATCTCGTCTACCTGCAGGATTATCGCAGCGTACTCTCCGATTATGACACCTACCTGGCTAAGGAGGTCAACACGGAAGTTAGAACGTTGATCGATCCCGCCCACAATCTGATCGCCTACTTCTGTGCCGAGTTCGGCCTCCACGAAAGCCTGCCGATCTATTCGGGCGGCCTCGGGATCCTGGCCGGGGACTACTGCAAGGCGGCGAGTGATCTCGGCTTGCCCTTTGTCGCCGTCGGTCTTCTCTATCGCGTGGGGTCCTTCGAGCAAACCCTGGACGGAGCCGGTAATCAGCAGTTAAAACCATCACGACTCGATTTCAACGACCTGCCAATTAGCCCGGTAGTCGATGCGCGGCATTCCCCGCTTACCGTTACCTTGGATCTCCCGGGACGCGAGGTCGTCATCCAAATCTGGCAGGCCCGTGTGGGTCATATCCGGCTTTTTCTTCTCGATACCGATGTCAGTGCTAACAGCGACGAAGATCGTCACATTACCCACCAGCTTTACGGCGGCGACAAGCATACGCGCATTCAACAGGAGATGGTGCTCGGCATCGGCGGCGTGCGGGCGCTGCGTGCGATGGGGATCGCGCCGACGATCTGGCATATCAACGAAGGGCATGCCGCGTTTTTAGTCCTGGAAAGATGCCGTGCACTGGTGGAAAGCGGAATCGGTTTCGGGGCCGCGCTCGAACAGGTTGCCGCGGGGACTGTATTCACCACGCACACGCCGGTCCCTGCCGGCCACGATATCTTCGATACAGGCATGGTCGGGCACTATTTCAGAGACTTCTGGGAGCGGCTCGGGATCTGCGAAGAGGAGTTTCTAAGACTAGGGATCAGCAGCAATCACGGGGGCAGCTTTAATCAAACCGCACTCGCGTTCCGCAGTTCGCGCTTTCACAACGGCGTGAGCCGTACCCACGCCGAGACGGCCGCGCGGATGGAGGGCGCTATCTGGCCCGAGATCCCGACGCATGAAAACCCCATCGAATGCATTGCCAACGGCGTGCATGTACAGACCTTCCTGGCTGCGGCATGGGTACATCTATTCGATTTGCGCTTCGGTATTCAGTGGCGCAATGAGCTGCTCAACGAGGCGTTCTGGGAGCGCATCGACCATCTTCCCAGTTCCGCCTTTTGGAGCACGCGCCAGCTTTTAAAATCGGATTTGATGAAAGAGCTCCGTGAGCGCGCCGAGGCGCAGTTTAGAAGGAATGGTTACAGTCAATCGCTAATAAATCGTCTTACCCGCCATCTCGGACCCGACGACGATATACTTATCATGGGCTATGGGCGCCGTTTTGCCACCTACAAGCGCGCGACGCTGGTGTTTTCCGATCCCGCGCGGCTCGCGCGCCTGATGAACGATCCGGATCGGCCGTTTTTGATCATATTTTCAGGTAAGGCCCATCCGCATGACGGACCCGGTCAGGAGTTGATCCGCGCCGTGCACGAGTTGTCGCGGCAACCGCAGTTCGAGGGCAAGGTATTGCTGATCGAAGGTTATGATCTGGCGCTCGCGCGCCGCTTGGTGACGGGCGTCGATGTCTGGCTCAATACGCCGCGCTACCCGTTGGAGGCGAGCGGTACCTCCGGCATGAAGGCCGGCATCAATGGCGTGCCGCATCTCAGCATTCTGGATGGCTGGTGGCCGGAGGGCTATAACGGGTCGAACGGTTGGGGTATTGCACCGCAAAGCGCTTCGGCACCCGCCGAGCCCCATGCCCACACGGAAGCGCAGGAACTCCTGGATATCCTCGAATATGAAGTCATCCCGCTCTATTACGATCGCAACCGGCAAGGATACTCGCCAGGCTGGATAAACAAGTCCAAGGCGTCGATGAAATCCCTGATCCCACGCTATGGCGCGGAACGGATGGTCATGGACTATGTCAAGAAGTTCTACAGCCGGGTGGCGTTGCAACAGGAACGACTCGCTGTCGATAATTTTGCCGCGGCGATCGAACTGGCGCAATGGAAGCAACGCGTCGGCGAGTGTTGGTCCAAGGTTCGGTTGCAAGTCCTTACCCAACCGAAACCGAGTGTCCGGGCCGGAGAGCAACTCAAGTTTTGCGCCGCCGTTCAATTAGGGGGCCTTGCGACCGAGGATGTGGTGATGGAATGTCTCGTCGGAAGCGAGCGCGACGACCGATATGTCGCCAGTGAAACGCACCGCTTCACCGCGAAAGGCACAAACGCTGAGGGCGAAACGCGATTCGAGCTCGAGCTGACTCCCGGCTTTTCCGGTCTGCAAACCTACAAGCTGCGCCTGTATCCCTACCATCAGCTCTTGACTCACCGCTTCGAGACGGGCTTGATGAAGTGGATTTGACGCCGCCGTCCGCTCCCGCATAACGGCTTATTCAACTCGGGAGAGAAGCGGGGTGACTTTTGCACGATGGCTGACATATCCTAGCGACCGACGCGGCGCGTTCCGTCGTCTCGGGCGTGGAG
>JBOIDM010000353.1:0-2605 GCA_050740575.1 Gammaproteobacteria bacterium | reverse complement strand
TACTTAGCCGCTATCTGGATGGCCTTATTACGCTCAAAGCGGCGTTCGACCAAGAACTGATCGACGAAAACGGCGTCACCCGCGAGCGCTCGCACGGCACATTCTACCTACATCGGCCCGGTAAGTTTCGCTGGGAATACGATCGTCCTTATCAACAGTCGATCGTGGGTGACGGGAAGCGCGTATGGATCTACGATAAGGACCTGGAGCAGGTGACGGTCAAACCGCTCGGCACGGCCCTCGGCAGCACACCGGCCTTGCTGCTCGGGGGCAAGGTGGACCCGAGCGAAGAATTCATCATTACCGAGCGTAGCGGGCAGGGCGGGATTAGAGTCCTCGATCTGAAGCCGAAACGCGACGAAGGCCAATACACCGGGATCCAGCTGGGTTTCGAGACCTCAACGCTGCGTCTGATGGAATTGCGCGACAATTTTGGTCAAACCACACGTATCAGATTCTTGACGCAAAATCGGAATGCGGCGATCGAACCGTCGTTGTTCGTGTTTACGCCCCCTCCGGGGGTCGATGTCATCGACGCGACCGAAAACCTGTGAAACTTCTATCCTAACGCCGGCAATCCGGTACCGCGATCGCTGGCGATGACGTTACCGCCCCGGCCACTGGCGGACCGCATGCGGCCCCGGCACATCGACGCCGTTGCCGGTCAAGAGCATCTGCTCGCTCCCGGGAAACCGTTACGGCTCGCGATCGAGTCGGGGCATTTGCATTCGATGGTCTTCTGGGGACCTCCGGGGACCGGCAAGACCACCTTGGCAAGGCTCATCGCGTCTCACGCGGATGCCTTGTTTCTTTGCATCTCCGCCGTGTTGGCGGGCGTCAAGGACATCCGCGCGGCCATCGAGGAAGCGCGTGCCTTGCGTGAGGCCGAGGGCAGGGGGACGGTGCTCTTCGTCGATGAAGCGCATCGCTTCAATAAGTCGCAGCAAGATGCCTTCCTGCCTTTCGTCGAAGACGGCACAGTGACCTTCATCGGCGCGACGACCGAGAACCCTTCTTTCGAGCTGAATAACGCACTCCTCTCGCGCCTGCGGGTTTACGTGCTCAAACCGCTTGCGGCCGAAGCCATTCGCACCCTCATCGATCGAGCGCTCACGGATGAGACACAGGGCCTTGGCGAGCGGCGACTGACGATGGCGGCCGAGCTTCGGGACCAACTGGCGGCCGTGGCCGATGGTGATGGAAGGCGGGCCCTGAATCTTCTCGAAATCGCCGCTGATCTCACCGAGACCGGCGCCATCGACGCGGCCCGTTTGAAACAAGTGATCGGAAGCGGCGCGCTCAGACGCTTCGACAAGGGAGGCGACGCCTTCTATGACCAGATCTCGGCGCTCCACAAGTCGGTACGCGGATCGGCTCCGGACGCATCTCTGTACTGGCTCGTTCGTATGCTCGACGGCGGCTGCGATCCGCTCTATATCGCACGCCGCGTCGTGCGCATGGCTTCCGAAGACATCGGCAACGCCGATCCGCGGGCGCTGCGGCTCGCGCTCGATGCCTGGGAAACGCAAGAGCGCCTGGGAAGCCCCGAGGGCGAGCTTGCGATCGCCCAAGCGGTCGTTTATCTCGCCTGTGCGCCGAAAAGCAACGCCGTTTATAAGGCGCTCAAACTGGCCACCGAGGATGTGAGGCGGTCGGGATCGCTCGATGTGCCATTACACCTGAGAAATGCCTCGACGCACTTGATGAAGGCGCTGAGTTACGGAGAAGGCTACCGATATGCCCACGATGAGCCGGAGGCTTATGCGGCAGGGACAAGCTATATGCCGGAGCCGCTCAAGGACAGGCATTATTACGATCCGGTGGAACGTGGCCTTGAAATCCAGATCCGGCAAAAACTCGAGCGCCTCCGTGCCTTGGACGCGAACGCGGAGGAAATGAAAGGCGGTGACGGGGCCAGGTTTCATTCGCGCTAGCGCCCACGCTTCGATAATCCTAACGCGATGCTCGATCCCAACCAATTGCGCACCCGATTAAGCGAGACCGCCGCGGCGTTGCGGGCGCGCGGTTTTGAGCTGGCCACGGAGGAGTATCTGCGCCTGGAAACCGAGCGTAAGTCCTTGCAGATCCTCACGCAGCAGCTGCAACAAGAGCGCAACACTAAATCGAAGGCGATTGGCCTCGCAAAGACGCGAGGCGAGGACGCACAGATGATCCTCGATGAGGTGGCGGATCTCGGCGATCACCTGAAACAAGCAGAGGCCGAACTTACCGAGGTACAAAGTCAAATCGAGGCGTTCAGCCTGTTGATCCCCAATTGCCCCGATGCCAGTGTCCCCATCGGGGGCAGCGAGCACGACAACCGGGAGCTACGCCGCTGGGGTCATCCGCCCCAATGCGACTTCGATCCCAAAGACCATGTCGATCTTGGAACCGGCCTCGGGGCCATGGATTTCGAAGCCGCCGCGCGCATTGCGAGCGCGCGTTTCGTGGTGCTTTCCGGATCGCTGGCGCGCATGCACCGGGCGCTCATCCAGTTCATGCTCGACATCCACACGCACGAGCACGGTTATACCGAGGTCTATGTCCCCTACCTGGTCAACGCCCGCAGCATGCAAGGCACCGGGCAACTTCCTAAGTTCGCTCA
>JBOIDM010000352.1:0-11367 GCA_050740575.1 Gammaproteobacteria bacterium | reverse complement strand
CGCTGATTTTGGTGTCCGCGTTACGGTCGACCTTGTCAAAGGCCGACGTCAGGCCCGGCACGGCTGCCGCTTCCTCTACGGTGATGCCGCCGTCCTTATCTTTGTCTACCTCCATGAATTGAGGCGTCTGAGATGCGGCTCCTTCCGCGGGGACGGCGCCTTCCACCGGCGCATCCTCAGCCCAGGCGGCGCCGGACAGCAACAAAGCGAGTACAAAGCTTAAATATTTCATCTGAACCTCCTACATAGGATTTGATGATAATCGAACCCCAAGACCCAGCTAACAGGGCCCTGGTAGTCCAGATGAGACAATGCCCGTGCCAGACCCATGGCTAGTTCATAAACGATAAATGGATCAATAAACTAAGCGCGACATCCCGCACCAGAAGAAGCCTCGGTGAGGGTGGCACAGCGGTAAGATTTACATCGCCAAGGCAATATTTTCAGACGGCTCGCGGCGCGTTCTTGCTCTCCGGCTATGACCATCGCAAGAGCCATTCATCATGGGATGACCGATTTTAGTCGCCTTGCGGCCGGTCCTTCTGCAAGCGCTTCAAAAACACGCGCATTTCCTTCGCGGCTTGAATATCGCCGCGGGTCTCGGCGAGGGCGATGCCTTGCTCATAGATCTGGATGGCTTCATTGGTCAGGCCTTGTTCTGCGAGGGCTTTTCCGTAAAGTTTCCAGGCCGCGGAATAGCCGGGCTCGATCGCGATGGCGTGGCGCAGATGTTCCGTTGCGGCTGCGGGCTGGCCGCATTTATAGTACTCTGTGGCGAGGCTGTAGCGTAAGATTGCATCGTCGCGACCGCGCCGCAGGAGTTCCTCGAAGTGGGAGATGCGGTTCATACGGCGCGGCTCGGGTGCTTAATGCGCAGGCTCGTCGGGTGTCTGTTTCGGATCGATGCCGAGCGCCCGTAATTTGCGGTAAAGATGGGTGCGCTCGAGGCCCACACGGCCCGCGACCCGGCTGATGCTCCCACCGGCGCGCTGGAGCTGATACTCGAGATAGGCCCTTTCAAACTGCTCGCGCGCTTCCCGTAATGGGCGGTCAAACCCGGGCAAGGGCTCGGTCAAGCTCTCCGCGGAGCGGATCCCGAGCGCGGCTTCGACCTCGAAGCCTTCGATGGTCTCCCCGCTACCCAAGATCAGCAGCCGTTGCACCAGGTTTTTCAGTTCTCTGACGTTGCCGGGCCAGCCGTAAGCGCGCAGCTGTTTCTGCGCCGGGAGTGTGAACCGCCGCCGGGGTAATCCCTCTTGGGTCGCGAACTGTTCGCAATAAAAGCCCAACAATTCCGGAATATCCTCCGCGTGCTCCCGCAGCGGGGGAAGTTGCAGGGGGACCACATTGAGATGATAGTAGAGATCGTCGCGAAAGCGACCTGCCCGGACGACTTCCATCAGATCGTAACGCGTGGCGGCGACGATGCGGACATCGATAGTGACCGGATCGCGCCCCCCTACGCGGAGAAACTTTTGATGCTCCAAGGCGCTGAGCAGCCGGGCCTGGAGACCGAGCTCGAGGTCGGCGATGTCCTTAAGGAACAGGGTTCCTCCGTTGGCTTTCTCCAGAGAGCCGAAGTGCACGTTCCCCTCTTCCTCGCTGCCGAAGAGTTCCGCGGCCGGATTTTCCACCGCCAGTCCCGCGACGGCGACGCTGACGAAGGGTGCCTGCGCGCGCGGGCTGTGATCGTGAAGATAGCGGGCGAAGACCTCTTTGCCCGTTCCGGGCTCTCCGCGCATGAATACCGCGGTGTGATGCGAGGCGATGCGCTTGACTTGGTCTCGCAGTCGGATGAACGCGGGGCTGCTGCCGACGGGCTCCCGGGTTGCCTGGCTCTTGAGCTTGATATTCTCGCGGGTGAGCGCCGCGGCCTCCAAAGCGCGTTTGATCGTGAGCAGTAGCTTGGCCATCGACAGCGGTTTCTCGATGAAGTCGTAGGCCCCGAGGCGCGTCGCCTCGACCGCCGTCTCGACGCTCCCGTGTCCGGACATCATGATCACCGGGATGTCGAGCGGGGCGCCTTCGGACCATTCTTTGAGCAGCGTGATGCCGTCGCAGTCCGGCATCCAGATATCGAGCAATACGAGATCCGGCCGTCGGGACCGGCGCGACTCGCGCGCGTGTTCGGCGTTGTCGGCAAGCGAGACCTCGTAGCCCTCGTCTTCCAGGATCTCGCCCAGGAGCGCGCGGATATCGGGTTCGTCATCGACGACCAAGAGATGCGGGGCGCTCATAGTGCTCGCGCCGCGAGGGCGGCGGATTCGGCGCCGGCCGTGATGGGCAGCCGGATCACGGCACAGGCGCCGCCGGCGGCGAGGTTTTCCAGCCACACGATGCCTCCGTGTTCTTCGATGATTTTTTTTACGATCGCCAGCCCCAGACCCGTGCCCTTGGGTTTATTGGTGATGTAGGGCTCGAACAGAGACCCCAACAATTCCTTCGGAACGCCCGGGCCACGATCGGCGATGCGAATTTCGACGAAGCGGTGACTGGCGTCCTCCACACTGCGCGTGCTGACCGTGACGTAGGGCGGGACGGACTGGCCTTCGTTCGCTTCCAAGGCGTTCTTAATGAGATTGTTCAAAACCTGCCGCAGGCGTCCGGGATCGGCCTGGGTCACGGGCAGCTCCGGATCGAGATCGGCCGTGAATACGGCGTCGCGATCGACACTTTGATAGAGATCCAATATCTCTTGGATCAATTCATTGAGCCGGCACGCTTTCGACTGCATCTGGGGCGTGCGGGCATACTCCGAGAAGGTATTGACCATATTCTTCATGGTTTCGACCTGCTGCACGATCGTATGGGTGAGGCGATCAAGTACCTCGGCTTCTTTCGGCGCGAGCGTGCCGAGATATTTTTGCCGAAGACGTTCCGCGGACAACTGGATCGGCGTCAAGGGGTTTTTGATCTCGTGCGCCAGTCGGCGCGCGACCTCACCCCAGGCGGCGTCCCGTTGCCCTTGAAGCAGGGCGGTAATATCATCAAACACAATCACGTGTCCCCGTACCCGCGCGCTCGCCCCCGCTAAGGTTGTGCCGCGGCACATCAGTACCTGGCGCCCGCTGGTCCCGAACAACTGCACCTGCTCGCGCCAGTCCGAATGCGGTGCATCTGGGGCATTGCGCAGCGCATCGCCGAAGGGTTGCAAGTAGGGGAAGGCGGTGCAAATTCTGTTCAAGCTTTGGCCCAGGAGCGGCGCCAGCTCGACTCCGAGGATTTTACTCGCGGCTGCATTCGCGGTCCGCAGGCTCAGATTCGGATCCAGGGTCAACACGCCCGAGGACAGGCGCCCCAAGACGGCTTCCAGATAGGCGCGCTGCGCCTCGACCTGGTCCTGGCTGCGCTTGGCATCATCGCGCGCCAGCGCGATCTTGCGGGTCATCTCGTTGAACGATTCCACCAGGAAGCCCAACTCGTCCTGACTCGACGCGCGCAATTCCCGCCCGTAATCGCCGTCGGCGATGGCCCGGGTTCCCGCGGCGAGATCCTGGATTGGGGCGACCATGCGGTTGGCGGAATAAAACGCGGCCCAGACCGCACCCAGGATGCTGAACAATAAGACCAAGGTCAAGGTCATTACGAAACTGAGTTTCAGTTGGTCTCGCAGATAGGACAGTTCCCGATATTGGAGGTACGCCGAGTGCACGTTATCGGCGAGCTTATTGGTGCGGTGTGCCACTGGGTAGAGCGCCTGCAATAAACCGGGATCACCGGCGGCCCCGATCTCCGGCACGTTGACGACGACGCGAACGGCGAGCGCGGCGTCGCGAATCGCGTCCAGTCCGACATAAGTTCGTCCCTGCCGCAGTTGCAGCAAGATTTCCCGGCTGGGCAGGTTAGGCACGATCTCGTGGGCGCCGCTGCTGGAGGCGATGATGCCTCCCTTACGGGTCAGCAACAGTAACTCGTCTGCGCCGCTTTTCGTGCGTAGCTCGTCGAGGTTCATGGGCAAGGCCGGATCGACCACTACGGTGCTGCTAGGATCTCTGAGCGCCGTGAAATCGAGCGGCGTGACGGAGATCGGCCCCTCCATCAGTTCATAGGCCAGCTGTTCCGTCTCCTTCAGGCGCTTGCGTGTCTGCTGGTCGAGCGCGCCGCGGCTCAGATCTAGGGCATCCTTTAGTGCCCGGGCGACGCGCACGTCAAACCAACTATCGATGCCGCGGCCGAGGAAGTCGATGGAAAACCCGTAGACCACGAGCAGCGGGCTCACCGCCAACGCGACGAAGAGGCTCAGCATGCGGCGGCGCAGCCGGGCGCCGGGCCGGCGCGCGCGCAGATCACGGTAGAGCTGACGCACGTTGAGAGTAATGAGCGCGAGGAAGGTGACGAGACCCAGAGCATTCACCGCCAACAGCACCGCATACAACTGGCCGAAGCGCTGCGAGTCCTGGGTGGCGTTGCTCATCATTAATAGTGACGCCAAGAGGACCAGGCTCAATGCGCCGATGGGCAGCAGGATGCGGCGCGGCCGCTTCATACCGTTAAACTCCATTCGAACCAAGCACTGCTCAGACGCCAGCTTGAAGAGAAGTAAGCGATGAGGCGCACCGGCACCGGCAGCGATTCAATATCCAAGCTTGCCCGGACCCGCGCGTGATAGGTACGCCCCGGGCTTAGCCAGCGGCGTTCTAGGAGCGGGACGCCTCGGATCTTCCCGAGTCCCGCGCGAGCATCCGCCAAGGAGGTAAAATTCTGCCGATCACCGGTGATGAGATTGACGATGACATAGGTCTTGCTGAGCGCGTGATGTTCAAGCCGGTAACGTTGCTTGACGGAGGCGATGCGCTCGTCCCAGAGGAATTCTCGCTCCCGCCACAGTTGGGTTTCAATCACGACCTCGAGCGCTACCCCGTTGTCGAGCGCTTCCAGGGACTCTTTACCGAGTTCGAATTCGAGATCGGCCTCCAGAAAGTAAAAGTCATTGACCAATCGCAAAGCCGCGGATTCGATCAATATTCCGGCCGCGGAGGCCGGCGCCGCCGCGAGCATCAACAGCAGTGCCATGCTAGTTAGAGTTCCGCGCTTCCCCAGCCGCTCAGACTTTCCGCAACAGCGCATAGAAGAATCCATCCGTATTCGCGTCTCCCGGCAGAATTTGCAAACCCACCCCAGTATCCTGGCTGTCCGCTAGTGCGATCGGATCCAAGTGGGCGTCGGCGTGCCGGGCCAAGAAGGCGCGGATCTGGGTTTGATTCTCGGCGGGTAGCACCGAGCAGGTCACATACAGTAGCTTGCCGGATTTCGCGAGCAAGGGCCACAAGCCGGTTAAGAGCCGCGTCTGCAGGCGGGCCGATGCGGCGACGTCGGACTCGCGCCGCAGGAGTTTGATATCCGGGTGCCGTCGGATCACACCGCTGCCCGAGCACGGAACATCCAAGAGGATGCGATCAAACGCTTTTCCATCCCACCAGGCGGTCGGTGTCGAGACATCGCCACAGTATATCTCGGCGCGCATGCGTAAGCGTTCGAGCGTCGCTCGCAGCGTTGCGATCCGCGCGGGATCGCAGTCAACCGCGACCATCGATCGCAATTCGGGACAAAGCTCAAGAATATGCCCGCATTTCCCGCCCGGGGCTGCGCAAGCGTCCAGGATTCGGTGGCCGGGGAGCGCATCTAACAGCAGCGCGGCAAGCTGCGCCCCGCCGTCTTGCACCGACACATGCCCTTGGTCGAAGCCGGGTAGCCGCGACACATCCAAAATTTCCGGAAGCGCGATTGCGGAGGGACTCAAGGGGAGCGGTTGTGCTTCGAATCCAGACTGCGCAAGCCGCGCCAAGTAATCCTCACGCGAGCCGCAACGCACATTGACGCGCAGGGTCATGGGCGGCCGTTCATTGTTGGCCGCTGCGATACGCTTCCAGGACTCCGGCCAGGCCGTCTTGAGGGCCGCCAGCAACCAAACCGGATGCGCGTATTGTGCGGCCTCGGTGGTCGGCTCGGCGAGCAGCGTGTCGCGGCGCTTCAGGAAAGCACGAAGCACGGCGTTGACCAATGGGGCGGCTCGAGCCCGCCCGAGCTGCCGGCTCGCGTCCACGGTCGCGGAAACGGCAGCATGATCCGGAATTCGCAGATACAGGAGCTGATAAAGACCGATCAAGAGCAACGCAAAGACCGCGCTATCGAGTTCCTTGTGCGGGCGGGAAAGGAGTCTGTTTACAAGCGACTCCAACGCCGGGAACCAGCGCATGGCGCCATAGGCCAGCTCCTGAGCCAGGCCGCGGTCGCGGGGATCGCGCAGGCCGCTAAGCGAGGCTGGCATGCACGCGGTCAAGGACTGGCCCTGCGCCATGACGCATGATACGAGCCGTGCGGCGACAGCGCGCGCATTCGTCAGCGGCCACGTTGATTGCCTAGCTGACATGCTTAAGACCCGGATGGGCGTTAAGGAAATCCGTCGCGCTCACCGGCTTGCGCCCGGCCGCTTGAACCCGTATCAGACGCAATACGCCCTCGCCGGTCGCCACATCGATCCCGCCTTTTGCGCCGGGCACCAATGCGCCCGGGGCGGCCGACGCGCGGGTCTCGATGGCATGGGCGCCCCAGACACGAAATTCCATCCCGCCGAGCCGCGCGAGCGCGCCCGGCTTCGGATTGAATGCCCGGACTTTGCGTTCTAACTCTGACGCCGGGCGCAACCAGTCGAGCCAGGTCTCGTGGCGCTCGATCTTGTGGGCGTAGGTGACGCCGCTTTCATCTTGGGCGCTAGGCCTTGCGCGCTCGTTCAAAATGTCCTCGAGAGTCGCAAGTAAGCAGTTTGCGCCGAGCTCGGCCAGCCGTTCCCGCAGGGCGCCGCCGGTATCAACGAGGCGGATCTCGCAACGGGCCTGTGCGTAGACAGGGCCCGCGTCCAAGGCCGCGTTCATCTGCATGATGGAAACGCCGGTTTCACGATCGCCCGCGGCCAGGGCGCGTTCAATCGGGGCCGCTCCCCGCCAGCGCGGTAATAGGGAGGCATGGACATTGATGCATCCACGGCGCGGGATGTCGAGCACGGTGCGCGGGAGAATCTGTCCATAGCCGACTACGATCATGAGATCAGGCTCCAACGCGGCGAGTTGGTTCGCTACCGCCGCATCCTTGAGCGATAGAGGCTGGCGGATCGCCAGTCCGTACTCACGCGCCGTGGATTTGACGGCACTTTCGCGCATTTTGAGTCCCCGGCCGGCCGGCCGGTCCGGCGGGGTATAGACCGCGAGTAAGGAAGCAGGCGCGGTAGTGACTAAGGCTCGGAGTATCGTGGCCGCGAACACCGGCGTGCCCGCAAAAACGATCCTGGCCTGCGCGAGCCGTAGCGGGCCGCTCATAAGGCGAGTCGTTGCACCTTTTCCAGTTTCTTGCGGAGCCGGTTTCGTTTTAGTGTCGAAAGGTAATCCACGAACAGCTTGCCGTCGAGGTGATCGATTTCATGTTGAATGCACACGGCCAGCAAGCCGTCCGCCGCCAAAGTGATCGTCTCGCCCTGGGCGTTTAGAGCCTGGACCTGAATGCGCTCGGCGCGCTCGACGGTCTCGAAAACCCCGGGAACCGATAAACACCCTTCCTCGGTTTGCTTACGGCCCTCGGCACTCGTGACGCAGGGGTTGATGAAACACCAAGGTTGATCGTGCCGCTCGGAGACGTCCGTGACGATGACCCGCCAATGGACGTTGACCTGGGTGGCGGCTAGCCCTACCCCGGGCGCCGCGTACATGGTCTCGAAAAGGTCCGAAACTAAGCGCCGCACGCTGTCATCGACGGCTGGCACGGGTTGTGCCTTCACCCGAAGGCGGGGATCCGGATAGTGCAATATATCTAAGATGGCCATGCCACGCGTACTCCTGTCCGATGGCGTGAATCATAGCAGAAGCTGTCACTAAGCTTTAGTAGAGCGTAGTGAAAGCGCTGTTAGCTTTGCTAAAATTAATGAACAACATTAAACCTTTGCCGTAAGGGCGACACGACGATGAAAAAATACGTATTGCTGTTACTCTGCGCGTTGGCTACCCTAACTTGCTACGGCGAGGATTTGACGCTCAACCCCAGCCACCCCGATCACTATGTCGTGAAACGTGGCGATACCTTATGGAATATTGCGGCGGTCTTCTTGAAGAAACCGTGGTTCTGGCCGCAGATTTGGCAGGTGAATCCGCAGGTGCGGAATCCGCACCGCATCTATCCTGGCGATATACTTTATTTAACCTACCGGGGCGGTAGACCCATGCTGGGGCTGACTCGAGGCCGAAACGTCAAATTATCGCCGTCGGTGCGCGCCTCCGAGCACGACGATGCGCTACCGGCAATCCCGCTCGATGCCATCTGGCCGTTCTTGAGCCGGCCACAGGTGGTCGGTCCCGATGAGCTTGCCAATGCACCATATATCGTCTCCAGCCAGGACGAGCATCTGGTGACCGGCCTTGGGAATCGCATCTACGTGCGCGGCCGGGTGGACGAGAAACTCAAGCGTTACACCGTGGTTCGCTGCGGCGAGGTTTATCGGCAACCGCCAGCTGTAAAGGACACCAATTATCGAGTGGCTGTCCGCAAGGATGTCGCTCAGGGCTACGCGTCCAATTGTCTGGGCGAGAGCGGCGACGATGTTCTGGGGTACGAAGCGCTCCATGTGGCCGATGCGGTCATCGACAGGCTAGGGGATCCGGCATCTGCAGTAATTACCAGTTCACAACGGGAGGTGTTGGCGGGCGATCGGCTGATCCCGGAAGAAGAAGGCCAGTATCCGGAGTTCGTCCCGCATGCGCCCGAGAGGGACATTGCTGGATCGATCATATCGATCATGGATGCGGTGTCCCAGGTCGGGCCGCAGCAAGTTGTAGTGATCAATCAGGGGGAGTTGGCAGGACTCGAGCCCGGCCATGTATTAGCGATTTTCCGTAGCGGGGTCATCGTCCGCGACGATGTGGCGGGAAGAGCATCAATTAGAAGCTATGGCGGGGGATTAAGCCGGGAGGTCGAGCTTCCGCACGAACGTATCGGGGAGCTGATGGTGTTTCGCGCCTTCCCGAACGTCAGCTACGCATTGGTTATGAACACCGATCGCTCCGTGTACCGCTATGATACGGTGAGCAATCCGTAATAGCTTGGAGAGGCGCTCTCGTCTGGCCTGCCAAGATCCGGCGGTGACAAGCTCGGTACGCCATGAGCCTCGAAGACAGGCGGGATGAGCGGGCGCATTGGATAGCCCTGCACTGTGCGCCGGGCATCGGGCCCAAGGCATTTTTTGATTTACTCGCGCGCTATGGAAGCGCGGAAGCCGTCTTCGCGGCCAGTTCGCTGGAACTCGAACGCCACGGTCTCGGGGGCGAAACCCGCGCGTTTATCAATACCCCGGATTGGCAGGCAGTCACCGTCGCCGTGCGGTGGTTACGCGCGGACGATCATCAGTTGGTTCTTTGGAGTGATGAAGCCTACCCGCCGCTCCTGCGCACTCTCTCCGACCCGCCGCCGCTACTTTATGTTATAGGAGATCCCGGGATCCTCGCGAGGCCGCAGATCGCCGTGGTCGGAAGCCGCCACCCCACGGCCACCGGCGAGCAAACGGCCCTCGAGTTCAGCCGCCAGCTTGCGCTCGCCGGATGGATCATTACGAGCGGACTGGCCCTCGGCATTGATGCCGCAGCGCACCGTGGTGCGTTGGCGGCAAGGGGCGCGACGATTGCGGTCAGCGGTACCGGGCTCGACCTGATCTACCCCGCGCGAAATCGCGAGCTGGCGCTGGACATCCATGCCTCGGGAGGCGCGATTGTCTCGGAGCTGCCTCTCGGCACGCCGGCGATCGCCCGCAATTTCCCGCGCCGCAATCGCCTGATCAGTGGTCTCTGTCGAGGGGTTGTGGTCGTCGAAGCGGCGCTGCGTAGCGGATCGTTGATCACTGCGCGCTGTGCGATCGAGCAAGGACGAGAGGTATTCGCGCTTCCCGGCTCCATCCACAATCCGCTAGCAGAGGGGTGTCATGCGCTGATTCAGCAGGGCGCGAAACTCGTCGCCAACATCGCGGACATCCTGGAGGAGTTGAACTGCGTGCTTCCACCGCCGGCGCCCGTGGCCAGTCATATGCCAACACCCTCTGGGGCGAGCGAGGCACTCGATCTCGACTATCAGAGTTTGCTACATTGTATGGGTGCTGACCCTGTCTCGGTCGATAGCTTGGTTGAACGCAGCGGATTGACCGCGAGCGCCGTGTCATCCATGCTTTTGATCCTGGAGTTACGGGGTTACGTGGGTGCCGAAGCATGCGGAGTGTACGCGCGGTTAAAATAGATTGCCCGAAGCCGCCTTGAAACAACCTTGTCTGAGCTAATCTCGAACGCCTAAACATTCAGCGCATGGCAAAGAATCTGTTGATCGTAGAATCTCCCGCCAAGGCAAAAACGATAGGCCGCTACCTCGGCAGGGATTTTCGCGTGCTCGCATCCTATGGGCACGTGCGCGATCTTAAGCCCAAGGAAGGCGCCGTGGACACCGAGCATGGGTTCGCCATGCGTTATGAGCTTATAGAAAAAAACCTTAAACACGTTAACGCGATCGCCGAGACCATGCGCAAGTCAGACGCGCTCTATCTAGCGACCGACCTGGACCGCGAAGGTGAGGCGATTTCCTGGCACCTTGTGGAGATTTTAAAGGAGCGAGAGGTTCTGGATAACAAACCGGTATACCGGGTCATCTTTCACGAGATCACCAAGCGCGCCATCGAGGAGGCTATCCAGAGCCCGAGGGTGTTGTCGGTCGATTTGGTCAATGCGCAACAAGCGCGCCGGGCATTGGATTATTTAGTCGGGTTCAACCTCTCGCCGCTCCTGTGGCGGAAGATACGGCAGGGTTTATCCGCCGGGCGAGTGCAGAGTCCTGCGCTGCGCATGATCGTGGAACGGGAAGAGGAGATCGAAGCCTTCGAGACGCGCGAATATTGGACCGTGGACGCCCAGGCCAGACAGCAAACACAAGCATTCGGCGCCCGGTTGGCCGTTTATCAACGCGAGAAGCTCAAACAGTTCAGCATCGTCACGAGCGCTGAGGCGGAAGCGATCCGGCAAAATTTACTTACCCTGGCCCAAGGGTGGCTCACCGTTGGCAAGGTCGAAAAGAAACAGCGCAAACGGCTCCCGCCGCCTCCCTTCATCACCTCGACCCTACAACAGGAAGGCGCGCGTAAGCTCGGGTTCACCACAAAACGCACGATGCGGATCGCGCAGCAACTCTACGAAGGGATCGATATCGGCGGAGGATCGACCGGTCTCATAACCTATATGCGCACCGATTCGGTGAGTCTCGCCGGCGAGGCGCTGGAAGAAATTAGGGATTTCATCAGGGCGCGTTTTGGCGCCGGGCAAGCGCCGGTCCAGGCGCGGCGCTTTAAGACCCAGG
>JBOIDM010000351.1:0-7888 GCA_050740575.1 Gammaproteobacteria bacterium | reverse complement strand
GGCTCTCGCGCAGCACTTGGCCGAGCGCCTGGCTCAGCCCCGCGATATCGAGCTTCTGTTTGACGCTCTGGAAGTCTTGCTCAAGCTGATCGAGTTGCTTACTCGTGCGCTCGCGCTCGGCTGTGGTTGTGCTCAGGTCCTTGACGATCGAAGCCAGCTCGCGGCTGAATTTAGCGTTTTGTTTGGCGGGCTCGCGAATGGCAGGATGTTTTCCCGCAGCCTCCTGTTGGGCTCGTTCCGCCGCGATTTGAGCTTGTTCGGCCTCAGTTTGTCGGCGTGAGGCGATGAGTTGCTCGAACTGTCGGACCTCCGCCTGCGCTCGTGCGACCTGTTCGGTTACCTGATCCCGCCGCGCCCTGAGCAGTTCGATGCGGATATCGTGGCTCAGTAACTCCTGCTCGAGCTTGTGGATCTCGCTGCTGCGGGCTTGCTGATGGGCTTGCAGCGCTATTCGGCGGGCTTCGATCACCAGTGAAGGCTCTTGCGGCCGGGCGCGTGCTTGGAAATCCTTTTCGAACGATGCGAGATCTTCTTTCGCCGATGTGATCTCATCCTGGATCTCTTCCGAGGTCCGAGCTTGGCTTTCCTGTATCTCCGTTTCCAGTTCGCCTCGCACGGACTGGAGTCCTGCTAACTCGGCCCGGGCTATAAGCAGGCGCCGTTCGATCTCCGAGAGAGATAGGTTTTTTGCCGGTGCGGTCCCTACCTCTTCGGATTGTTCCAATGCCCGGTGGAGCTTTTCG
This sequence comes from Gammaproteobacteria bacterium, assembly GCA_050740575.1. GTDB lineage: Bacteria > Pseudomonadota > Gammaproteobacteria > JACCXJ01 > JACCXJ01 > USCg-Taylor. The sequence goes on along the minus strand of JBOIDM010000351.1, from coordinate 7,145 downwards.
ATCTCGGAGGGCGCGGATTGCACGGCTTTCTTGTAAGCGAGGGTGCTGGCCGCATACCTCTCGGCAGCCTCAAGCTGCGCTAGCGCCTGGCGGTAGATCTCAAGCAGCTGCTTCTTAAGCGGTTCCTCTAAACCCTCGCGCGCCTCGATGTCTTGGATCCGGGACCGCACTGCTCCCCGGGTGGGACGGTCCGCAGCGGTGGCTTGGGTCGGTGACGACTGGGCGAAAGCCGCCGGCAGGCCGATGCCGATCCCTAGCCACGCTATCAGAATCAAGCGCAATGTTATGCTCAAGTGCATTGTAGGCTACCCATCAAGATTTCCGTGATGATGCTATTGTGCCATTTTCTTCACCACCAATTGGATGCATTGGGTTGGATTTGGCGAAGCACGTCGGATCATGGTGGCTGGAGGGGCTGGATTCCGCCCCCACGGCCATCGGTATCATGGGGTCTTGCCGCCCAATGCCTCACTACGTGTGGCGCTGACCATACGGGGCGTGCCTCCCCGTCGCGCCCGTGGGGCATTGGGCGTATTCGAGTCAGCCGTGCTGGTCCTGGGTAGCCGGCAGCGGCGCTGTGCTACCGGATTGCGCGAGATCTCGAACGATATTGCCCGACCCCAGCACCACGACCCGCTGCGCCATCGCGATCGTCTCGGACCGATGGGCTACGATGATGCGCGTCAACTGAATTTGCTTGATTGCCGAATTGACGAGCTGCTCATTCCAGGTGTCGAGATGGCTGGTGGCTTCGTCCAGCATGAGGATCTTCGGATTGTTGTAAAGGGCGCGAGCGAGCAGGACGCGCTGCTTCTGTCCGCCTGACAGGCCGGTGCCGATGTCGCCCACCAGTGTGTTGTAGGCCATCGGCATCGTCGATATGTCATCGTGGATGGCCGCCGACCGAGCGCATGCCTCGACCCGTTCCTGACTCGGAGCCGGATCGAAGAAACTCACGTTGTCGGCGATTGACCCGGCGAAGAGCTGGTCCTCCTGCATCACCGTGCCCACCATGTGGCGGTAGTTGGCAAGCCCCAGATGCTTGAGCTTGATGCCGCCCACTAGAATCTCTCCCTCGGTAGGCTCCAACAAGCCAAGCAACAACTTGATCAAGGTGGTCTTGCCGCAGCCCGATGCACCGGTGATGGCAATGCACTGCCCGGCGGCAATGGTGAGGTTTAGATCTTTCAAGATGTAGGGTTCGCCATCAGCGTAGCGAAACGCCAGATTGCGCACCTCGATGTTCGGCGTGATCCGCTGCGGGTCGACCTCGGTATCCTGCGCGTCTTCCTCGGGCTCGGCGAGAACAATGTCCGCTACGCGATCCCCATGCAGCCGCAGCATGCGCAGCTCGAACAGCTTGTCGATGAGAGCGGCGGTGCGCTGGCTGAACTGGTCCTTGTAGCTGATGAACGCGAACAGCATGCCCACCGAGAAATTCGCATCGAGCACAGCGAGACTTGCCAGCCAGATCACGACCACCCGCTCGGCGCCGAACAGCAATGTGTTGGCGGCCTGATACGAAATCGACAGCTTCGCAATGCGCAGCTCGGCATTGAACTGATCGGCGAGGGTGTTCATCCAGCCTATGCGGCGCTCTTCCGCTCGGTTGAAGAGCCGCACGCTTTGCACGCCACGCGCCGATTCGAGAAAGTGCGTTTGCTGTTTGGCGGAGTGAATGATTTGCTCGGCGGTCGCTTCCCGCAGCGAGCTGAAGATGCTCCACCGCAACAAGGCGTAGAGTGCGACCGCCGCGCCTGCGACAGTCGTGAGTTGCGCGCTATAGAGGACCATCACGATCACTGTGCCCACCACCAGAAACCCATCGACGACGCTCTCAACGAACTGCGTCGTCAGGCTGTGTTGGATCGTTTGTATGGAGCTAAAGCGCGACATGATGTCGCCAAGGTGCCGCTTCTCGAAGTAGGATAGCGGCAGTTTCATGAGGTGCGCGAACGCATTGCCCAGCCACTGGAAGTTCAGATTCGCGGCCAGTACCGTAGTCACCCAGGAGCGCACCGCCGCGATGGCTGCCTGGACCAGCATCAGCATCAGGAATCCGATCCCAAGAACCGTGATCAGATCCCGATCGGCGGCGACCAGTGCCTCGTCCACTACCCACTGCAGATAGAAAGGCGTCACCAAGGCGCAAATTTGCAGCGTGGCACCGAGCAACAGCAACTGCATCAAGCCGCGTTTCAAACCGACAACCCGACCCACGAGGGACAGCAGCGTGAAGCGCTGGGTCTCCTGCGCTTTGCGGAACTGTGCGCCTGGCGTCAACTCCAGTGCCACGCCGCTGAAGTGCTTGTCGACTTCGTTCATGGAGAGCCTGCGGGAACCCACGGCAGGATCATGGATCACCACCTGACTACCGTTTACGCTCTTGAGCACCACGAAGTGGTTCATGTCCCAGTGCAGGATGCATGGCAGATTCAAGTCGGACAGGTTTTCCAGCTCGAGCTTCAGCGGCCGGGTCTGCAGCCCCAGGGCATGCGCCGTGGTGATGATCCCCTTGAGCGTGGTGCCCTTGAGGGATACGGAAAAGCGCCGTCGCATGCTGGCCATATCGATGCGGTGTCCCCAGTAGCTGGACGCCATGGCCAAGCAGGCGATCCCGCATTCGGCCGCTTCGGTTTGCAACAATACAGGCAGTCGCTGGCTGTCCCAGATCTGCAGAATGGGAGAGGGATGCAGGTTCACGTCACAGTCGTCCGCTGATGGTGTAGAGCGGCTCCAGCACCCATTCGTAGAGGCGCCGTCGTTCCAGCAAGACACTGGCGTCGAGCACCGCCCCGGATTTCAGCGGTAGCTCTACGCCGTAGGCGGTCACGCTCTGACGATCCAATTTGACGCGCACCCGGTACAGTGGCTCGGAGGCGGTGCCGACCGACGAGGCGGCACCGGGCAAGGTCAGCTCCTCCGGCCGCATGGCAGTGCTGGATACTTCGCGCACCCGACCTTGCGCCTGACCGAATTTCTGGTACGAGTACGCCTGATAACGCAACAGCACTTCCATTCCCGGTTTTACGAAGCCGGCCGAGCGCGAGGGGGCATACAGCTCGGCTTCGAGCTCGGTACCGGCGGGCAGGATGGAAGCCAAGGCCTGGTTGCCGGAAACCGACTGGCCGCGCTCGGCGGTGATGGCGGTCACCGTGCCGTCTTGTGGCGCCCGCACGAGGATGTCGCGCCGCGCGTCATTCTCGGCGAGGTCCTGCTCGATGGCGGCGATGCTCCGCTGCCAGGCCTGCAGATCGCGCTGAGCCTGCAATTTCAGGTCGCGCAGAGAGGCTTGCACGCTTGCCACCTCGCGTTCGCTGGCCAACTTCGTGCGCTGCAAGTCGGCGAGTCGTTGCTGTTGGTCCAGCAGATCGACCTGTTTATCCTGAACCTGAACCGCGGACACAAACTTGGACACCCGCAGGTCTGTGTAGCGCTTCAGCGCTTCTTCAGCCAAGGCGATACGGCGTTGCTGCAACACGATCTGCCCATCGATGCGCCGAATCTCCAGCGCAAGATCGTCCGCCCGGCGTCGGGCCGCCGCCGTGCGCTCGTTCGCCTGCTGGCGAAGCTGCTCCTTTTCGATGGCGAGACTGTCGCGCCGCGATTGCAGCAGCGAGGAGATCGCCCGCTCGACGTTGCCGTGTGCGGAACTGGCGCGCTCGCTGGTCAGTACGAAGAGGACGTCACCGGTCTTGACTGCCTGCCCCTCGTGCGCGCGGCGCTCGGCGATCACGCCCGCTTGGGCCGGCAGCACTCGTATCAGACCCTTTGCAGGAAGCAGTACGCCTGGCACGTGAGCCTTGCGCGTGTAGCTGAACAGGACCAGGAAGGCGACGATGCCCGCTCCGACAATAACGAACAGCAACGTCAGGTAGGAGTAACTGACCGGTCGCGCAAGGAGCACGGCGCCATAACTCCGGGTACCGGCATGCGCAATGGCTTGTGGACGGAACACGGTTTTGTCCGCGCAAAAAGGCCACTAGACCTCGACGCCGTAGGCGTAGGGGTTGTAGCTCATATGCTCAACATCGTTCAGATGGCCTTGCTCCCAGGCGCCGGAATCCTGAAACGCCCGATAACTGACGGCATCACTGCCAACGAGTCGTGATGCTCGGGTCAGATTTTTCTGCACGAGCAGCGTCGTGAATGCGCGCAGCAGGGGGAAGGCGGGTTGACGCATTTCCACCCACAAGAACTGGCCCATTTCGTTGACCTCGAGGAACACGAATTCATCCTCCGGCGTGACGATCAAATCGATGCAACCGAAAACCAGCCCGAGCCGTTTCATGAATGCAATGCACCTTTCCTCGATATGTCCGGGGAGTTCGAAAACCTGGGGGATCAGTGGTCGGGTGAAATCCGCGCGCCAATCGATTTTGGTTTTTTCCTTACTTTGCGAATCCAGTCGGGCGGCAAAACATACTTCGTCCATGCATGTCACGCGCAACTCGAACTTCTTGGCGATTTTGTTCTGGTAAATGGCGGGACAGTGCGACAGCGCTACATCATCTTTCAGGTTTTCCTCGTGGAGCTCGGTTGTGAAAAGGGAAAAGCGCTCGAGTTGCGACGGCGTATGCCAATTCGCCTGGTCCGAGAGCTTGAATATCACGCCGCCCGCGCGGAATTCGGCGAAGAATTTGCGAATCTCATCCGGATCGTTGCTGAACAGCGTTTCCGGTATCAGCAATCCCGCCTCCTTGGCCGCTTCGAGTTGCAGCGCTTTCAGACGCGCTTGTTCTCGCGCATCGATGTCGTTCACCCACAGCGCTGAAGGCGCCAGGTGGTAGCGCAGCGATCGGATCTGGTGCTCACATTCACGCTCGGTGATCGTCCAGTCGGCATCGACCATGTTGGTCGGACGCATGGAATGACCGGCGCGTCGAAACCAAACGGTCTCGAATTCACCCGTAGCGCACCGCACGCCTCGATCGCGGAACTCGGCTTGAGGGGGTTTTTTGCCGCTGAACCGAATCGAGGTTCGCAGCACTTGCGGAAAATCCGACGTGTAGACGATCTGGTTACGAAGAGCAACCTTGTTCAGTGCCCAATGAACGGCATGGATATGAATGTCGAGTGGGTAACCAAGAATCAATGTGCTCATGTTGGAACCTCAAAAAGTGAGCGCACCCGTGGGGTGCGCTCATGTAACGCGGCCTACTCAGTACGTCGAATCGTTGGGCGGACAGCCGGTCTCGCACCAGGTATCGCCGGCGCCGTTGCGGGCGCCCCCGACGATCTGCACGATCTCTTCCTCGGTGAGGGGACGCGCTAATTGACGGGCGAGAATCCTCGGTACGTCGTGCTGGGTTTCAGTCGTTTCCATGATTTACTCCAAAAAGAAAGAACGATCGCTTGATGACTTGCGGACCACTCCGGAGGACCGTCATAACCCGGAGTGTCTCGCAGGGAAGCTACCAGCGCGGCTCACTTCGAGCTGTGAGATTCCTCACTGGTAAATTGTGAAATATTGCCCAAGGCGCCTGGTCAGCCACGGTGAGGCGCCCATTAGCCTTTGTGGCGAATTGCTGTTAGCGATCGAGCGAGGGCGGCCAGCGCGTCGAGACAGCGCTCAACGCTTTGGGGTTTTGAGGATGGCTGAGGGCCCTGCTCAGAACAAGAAATAGCGCTGTGCCAACGGCAGGACCGTGGCCGGTTCGCAGGTCAATAAGGTGCCGTCGGCGCGCACCTCGTAGGTCTGAGGATCCACCTCGATCTTCGGCTGATAGTCATTCAATCGCATCTCGGCCTTGCCGATGCGCCGGGTGTCGCGCACGGCGACGAGCCGCTTTCGGAGACCAAGCGTTTCCTTGATCCCGGCTTCCAACGCGGCTTGTGAAACAAAGCTCAAACAGGTCGCGGCCAGCGCACCGCCGAAGGCCGCGAACATCGGGCGGTAATGTACCGGCTGGGGCGTCGGGATGGAGGCGTTGGGATCGCCCATGGCCGCCGCCACGATCATCCCGCCCTTGATGATCACGGACGGTTTGGCCCCGAAGAAAGCCGGCTTCCACAGCACCAGATCGGCCAGCTTCCCGGCCTCGACGGAACCGACCTCGTGGGCCAGGCCGTGGGTGATCGCGGGGTTGATCGTGTACTTGGCCACATAGCGTTTCGCCCGCAGGTTGTCGTTGCGATCGGAGTCGCCCGCGAGCGGCCCGCGCTGCAGCTTCATCTTGTGCGCCGTCTGCCAGGTGCGGGTGATGACCTCGCCCACCCGCCCCATCGCCTGGGAATCCGAGGACAGCATCGAGAAGGCGCCGAGATCGTGCAGGATGTCCTCGGCGGCAATGGTCTCGCGCCGGATGCGCGATTCTGCGAAGGCGATATCTTCGGGGATCTTGGAATCCAGGTGATGGCAGACCATCAACATGTCGAGGTGCTCGTCGATGGTGTTGACAGTATAGGGCCGCGTCGGGTTGGTGCTGGAGGGGAGCACGTTCGACTCCCCGCAGACCCGGATAATGTCGGGGGCGTGTCCGCCGCCCGCGCCTTCGGTGTGATAGGTATGGATGGCCCGGCCTTTGAACGCGGCGATGCTGTCCTCGACGAACCCGGATTCGTTCAAGGTATCGGTGTGAATGGCGACCTGCACGTCGAGCTCCTCGGCCACGCTCAGACACACGTCGATGGCGGCCGGCGTCGTGCCCCAGTCCTCATGGAGCTTGAGCCCCATGGCGCCGGCGATGATTTGCTCGCGCAGCGGCTCGGGCTGACTGGCGTTGCCCTTGCCGAGAAAACCGAGATTCATCGGCAGTCCGTCGGCCGCGAGCGGCATGTGATGGATATTCCACGGGCCCGGCGTGCAGGTGGTCGCGTTGGTGCCGGCCGCGGGCCCGGTGCCTCCGCCCAGCATGGTGGTCACGCCCGACATGAGCGCGTCTTCGATCTGCTGCGGGCAGATGAAGTGGATGTGCGAATCGATGCCGCCGGCCGTGACGATCATCCCCTCGCCCGCGATGACCTCGGTCCCCGGTCCGATGATGATGTTGACCCCGGGCTGGATATCGGGATTGCCGGCCTTGCCGAGGCCGGCGATATGCCCGTCCTTGATCCCGATGTCGGCCTTGACGATGCCCGTGTAGTCGAGAATCAGCGCATTGGTGATGTCGGTATTGTAATTTTATCTATAGCCGGGCTGGATG
>JBOIDM010000350.1:0-9203 GCA_050740575.1 Gammaproteobacteria bacterium | reverse complement strand
AGCTCGGCCCCTCGCCCCACGGCAAATGCGTACTCGACGACATTCTTTAATTCCCGCACGTTGCCCGGCCAGGAATGGTCGAGCAGCACCCGCATGGCTTCGGGAGCGATGCGCTCGATGCGCCGCACGCCGCGCGCGTTATGGCGCTCGATGAATTCCCATAAGAGCAGACCCACGTCCTCGCGCCGCTCGCGCAGCGCCGGCAGAAAGATCGGCACCACCCGCAGGCGGTACATGAGATCCTCGCGAAAACGCCCGGCTTTGACCTCTTCCCGCAGCGCTCGGTGGGTCGCCGCGACGATGCGCACATCCACGGTCACGCTGCGATCTCCGCCCACCGGCACGAAGTTGCGCTCTTGCAGCACCCGCAGGAGCTTGGCCTGGAGGTCCAAGGGTAGCTCTGCGACCTCATCGAGGAACACCGTGCCTCCGTCGGCCCGTTGAAATAAACCCGGGTGGTCCCGCAACGCCCCGGTGAAGGCGCCCCGTACATGCCCGAAAAGCTCGCTCTCCAGCAGGCTCGGCGTGAGGGCCGCGCAGTTGACCGCGAGGAAAGGACCGTCTTTGCGGTGGCTTAAGTTGTGGATCGCACGCGCTACAAGCTCTTTCCCAGTACCGCTCTCCCCGCGCACTAGCACTGTGCTTTCGGTCTCGGCGGCATTGGCGATGATCGGAAAGACCTGACGCATGGCGGGCGAGCGGGTGAGCAGCCCGTGGAACTCCACACGCTGAGCGCCTGTAAGCCTGGGGTCGGGTGGCGTGCGTGTGTCTTCCACCACCTCCGGAACCAGCACCTCGATCCCGCCCGCGAAGGTCCCGTCGGCATCGAAAAACGCCTGGGCGTGTTTCCGCACCGCTAGGCTGCTGCCATTGGCGCGGTAAAGCGTGAGCAGGGCGCCCGTAACCCGTCCATGCTCCGCGATCCCGCAACCTCGCATGCATTGGGGGCAGCGGTTGGACTTCAGGCAATGCTGGCCAAGCACCTCTTTGGCTCGAAATCCAAGCAGCTTCTCCGCTCCCGTATTCCAGTATTGGACCGCCCGGTCACGGTCGACCACGAAGACCGCCGCCTGGTCGATAAGTCCGGCCAAGGTGGTAAAGCCGACGCTGGGGTCAATCGCGTCCAGCCAGCGCTGGAGACTCTCCGGACTCAAACTCGTCGCAGCCGCAGCACGTTTCATCATGTATCAGTTCAGCCTTATATGTAACACTGCAACTTATAGTGAAACTATATCCGGGTCAAGCAACCCAACTGTTTATATATAACATACAATATAATCAAGTAGTTAAGCTATTTTTAGCGATTCCTCTGAGCATGGCACGAAACCAGCCCTTAACAAAGCAAGTGTTCATGTTGATTCAATGATTGCATAGGGGAATACGCCATGAATCTGTTGCTACGCCTCGCCTGGTTCGCTATCACCTGTGGATATAAGCCTGTGATCGGGCTCCATCAGAGGGTGAAGAAGCATTTTCACGTCTTGCCGACCGATCTCGATGTCAATGGCCATATGACCAACAGCCGTTACCTCGCGATCATGGATCTGGCTTCGCTCGAGATCCTAGCCCGCTTCGGTTTGCTAAAGCGCGTCTTCAAGAAGCGCTGGCGACCTGTACTCGGCGGCACCTTGACCAGTCACCGGCGCTCGCTCCAACCGTTCGACAGATACACGGTCCAAACGCAGGTCGTCTACTGGGACCAGTACTGGAGCTACCTCGAGCATCGCTTTGAACGCGACGGGGAAGTCGTCGCCGTGGCGCTCAGCAAAGTGGTTTTCCTAAGCTCACAAGGCATGATGCCGGTGCTTGAAGTCCTGGGTGAACTCGCCACGACGCCACCCGCCCTCCCCGAGCCGGTGCGATTGTGGCTTGTGGCCGAGGAGCAGCTCACCTCTTGCATGGCCGGGGCTTGCATAGAGGCCGGCCAGATCGGTGCCGCGCGTTCAGGGAGTGAGAATGGCGGCCAAAGGCATTCGATTGAGGAGGACGCGGCATGCTCGTTTGGGTAGGCGCGCTGGGAATCGGTCTTGCCCTAGGACTCCTGGGCGGAGGGGGTTCGATCCTAACCGTGCCGCTCCTGGTCTACGGCTTCGGGATCGAAACCAAAGCGGCGATGGCCACCTCACTGCTGGTGGTTGGCGTCACCAGCATCCTCACCACGATCCCCTACGCCCGCCGCGGCCAGGTGTGCCGGCGCGTGGGCCTGCTGTTCGGTTTTGCCGCCATGATTGGGGCCTATGCGGGGGGTTGGGGGGCCCGCTTCATCCCCGCTCAGGCGTTGCTCTCGCTCTTCACCGCGATCATGCTCGCCACGGCCTTGGCGATGTTGCGTAGCCGCCCTGAAGAGGGCGGCATAGCACCCCCCTACGCTTCGCCTTGTCAGAAGGCTAGCACTCTGCCTTTAGCGCGGATCCTGGTCGATGGGCTTTTGGTTGGTGGCGCGACCGGGCTCGTCGGTGCGGGAGGTGGCTTCCTGGTGGTGCCGGCGCTGCACCTGTTGGGCCGCCTGCCGATGCATGCAGCGATCGGTACCTCGCTGCTGGTCATTGCGATGAAGTCCTTTGCCGGATTCGCCGCCTACGTGCAGCATGTGGATGTAAGCTATCCCCTCGCCGGGATGCTCATCGTGGTGGCTTCAATGGGTACGCTGCTGGGCAGCCTGGTGGCGAACCGCGTGCAGAGCGCTCGTTTGAAACAAGGGTTTGGTATTTTTGTCCTGAGCGTTGCGGGGTATTCTCTGTATCGAGAGTTGCCTTTAGCATGGCTCATGGGCAGCGTCCACGAGCACCCGGTGCTTTGGCTCATCGGTCTTGCTCTTGCGGCCATTGCCCTGGTCATAGGGGAAGTCCTGAGGGCGGCGTCCCGCCGAACCCAGGCGCGACGCGCTTGAAAACAACTAGAGAACCGGCAGGAGGAAAATCCCATGGCTAAGCAGCATCGCATCCTCATCGTCGGGGGCGGGGCCGCCGGGATCTCGATGCGTGGAGCACTTGCTCGCGGCGGCGTGAGCTAGGAGAGCTCCAATGGATCACGTCTTTCCCGTAACAGCGCTCTTAGGCGGCGCGCTCATCGGCCTGTCGGTCGTGCTGTTCGCGCTCTTGAACGGGCGCCTGCTCGGCGTGAGTGGAATCGTGTACGGCCTGCTCGATCGGGATCCTAGGGAGACCGGATGGCGCTGCGCCTTTTTGGGCGGTCTCATGAGCGGCGGGCTACTGTTATTGCTCGTGTTCCCCCAAACCTTTGCTGTATCTCCCAGCCGCTCGCTCATGGCAACGGCAGCCGCCGGACTTCTGGTTGGCTTCGGCTCGCGGCTCGGTAACGGCTGTACCAGCGGTCACGGTGTCTGCGGGGTAAGTCGGCTATCCCCGCGCTCGATCGCGGCAACCCTTACCTTCATCGCCACGGGGATGCTGACCGTGCTCGCGATCAACACCTGGTTTGGCGGAAGCGCATGAAGAGCCAGCTTGCGGCCTTCCTTTGCGGTCTGTTGTTCGCCCTTGGGCTCGGCATCGCCGGCATGACGCGGCCCGAGAAGATCATCGGTTTTCTCGATGTGACTGGCCGCTGGGACCCGGATCTGCTCTGGGTGATGGCGGCTGCCATCAGCGTCACCGCCTTCGGTTATCGCTGGACCTTAAGACGCGACCGTCCGATCTTCGATGCCGTCTTCCATCTGCCTAAGCTCAGGAGTCTGGACGTTCGCCTCATAGTCGGCAGCGCCCTGTTCGGTGTGGGCTGGGGACTCGGGGGGTTTTGCCCCGGGCCTGCACTCACCTCGCTGGTAAGCGGCTTACCCACGGTATGGGTGTTCGTGCTCGCGATGGTCGTTGGGATGAAGCTTTATCAGGGAGTGTCGCGCCGAGGGGTTGGGGGGCGGCATCGCGGCAGGATGCATAGTGGATTAGGTTTTTTAACAGAATTCAGTGTCCGTTCTACCGACGGCGCCGGATAAGGGGTGTCTCCCCCAAACGAGGCAAGGGTGCGCTGGGCCCAAGAGGTCCGTAGCGCTGGAGGATCTTAATCTCAACCACAATTGGAGACTATTATCATGCTGAAAAAACCTCAGCTTATCGCAACAGTTGCCACCATCATTCTGGCAACACCGTCGTCGTTTGCTGCTGGAAGCCCGGCAGAAGGCTATAACATCCATGTCCTGGCACCGCATCGGCATGAAGACGGCACGGTGGGCGGTCCTTATCACCACTACTGCAAACCGATCAAGCCCGAGATCCTACAGTGCATGATCTTCCTCTCGACCGATCCCAACGCGGAGCTGGTCGAGATCGAGTACTTCATCGACAAGAAGCTCGCGCGCACCAATGTTACCCTGGAGCAATGGAACAAGCACTTCCATGATCACACGGAAGAAGTGGCGACCGGGCGGGTGCAAGTGCTGGATGTGACACCAGAGAAGGCCAAGGAGATCGCGGCAGCGGCCTCGAAGACCGATGGCATTATCTTCCACCTCTGGCCCGTCGGCGCCAAGGTCCCCAATGGGGAGGTGATGTTCCCAACCGCAATCAGCCACAAGCCGGTGGAAAAACTGGAGATCCCGGAGTAAAAAAAGCGGTCGGAACGCGGAGGGGCGCCCCGCCTCTCCGCGCATCCCATGGAACCGCGAAGCCGTTGCGGGCGGAAAGATAAGACGATGAACAATCCAATGACTTTTCCCACCATTTTCACACTGCTCGTAGGCTCGGGCATTGCTTCGGCGATTGACGTCGACGTGCTGCACCCCCGAGTCCCTGAACCGGAGCTTGCGGCGGCACGCGCCCTCAAGAATCCGATCGAGCGCACGTCCGCGACCATCGCCCTAGGACAGGGGCTCTACCACGGCAAAGGATTTTGTGTCGCCTGCCACGGGCGCGATGGGCGCGGGATCACTTGGGTAATAAGCTCAGGGCCGACGGCTCACAATTCGATCAACCTATTCAAAGAGGGAGAGAGCTTTTTCATCGGGGCCCTCGAAGGGCATGTGCTCTACACTCCCGGCCACACTCGGAACGAACAGCAGCAAAGGGTTCGCAGGGCCGTGGGCTTTTCGGCGTCGCCTGCCCCGGTGAGGACGAGGCGTTTTGGGCCTTCGGCCGACGGATGTTGAGAACAGCTTCTTAGCCGAGCTGTCTGCCCGCGCTCACGCCCGGCATGCAATCAAAGATGGCCGTAATATGCACGACCACGAGGGCCCTCGCGGGTAGGTCTGGCATTTTGGCCCGTACCATTGTCTTCATCTTCTCGTAGTCGTCCCCACCAGTCTTAATCTCGATGGTGCCCTTAACCTGGAAGCACTCTTGCGTATCGGAAGACCAGACATACACCGAGGCCCGGGGATTTTCCCTCAGGTTCGCCAGGGTCTTGTTGAGATAGTTATCCGTAATCCAGAGCGTATCGTCCGTCGCGACGTAAAGAAACTTGATCGGCACCACGTTAGGGAGACCGGCTGACGAGGCTGTCGCAAACGGGAATAGCTCCACCTTCATCATTGCTTCTTTCATCTTGGATGTCAGCGCCGCCATCAGACGTGTCCTCCCGCGAGTGAAATTAGCGTGGCCTTTACAAGATAAGCAGCAATACCGCGCCCGTCGTCACAGTGCTCTTTAGTCTCACTGCGGTCTGTCAAAAAAAACCGACTATAACACCCGGAACGCGCCAGGGTTTAAGCGGTAACGTGTCAATTTTTGATAGACAGCGCGGGGTGTCAATTCCATCCACTTCGCCACAACCGTCACGTTCCCATTAAAGCGCTTCAAAGTAAGTTCAAGATGGCGTTTTTCGATGTCCTCCAAGGCTTGCTTCTTAACTTCTGCCCATGGAGCAGAGAGCTCGTTAGAAGGGTTAGCGGGCTTGTTGGTTTGTTTTGGCAGTTCCACCTGTTCGATTCGGCTGCCCGTCGCGAATACGAAGCTGCGTTCCAACACATTTTCAAGCTCCCGCACGTTCCCCGGCCAGGCGTACTGCGTGAGCTGGCGCATGACACGGGGGCTTACGGCATGTATGGGCTTATGGTGCTTGTGGCGAAGCTTACCGAGTAGGTGGTCCACCAGGTATGGGATGTCCTCAGGCCTCACTCGCAATGGTGGGACTTCCAGGCGAACAACGTTTAGCCGGTAAAAAAGGTCTTGCCGAAACTCACCGCGTACGAGGGCCTGATCCAGAGGAAAATTACTGGCCGCGACGATACGGACGTCGGACAACAAAGTATGATTTCCACCCACGCGCTCGTATTCTCCTTCCTGCAGCACGCGCAATAGCTTGACTTGGGTCGCGGCCGAGAGGGTGTTTACCTCGTCAAGGAAAAGCGTCCCTCCCTCGGCTCGGTGAAAGAGCCCATGGTGGACCTCATAGGCGCCGGTGAAGGCGCCCTTCTCATGGCCGAATAGCGTGGTCTCGATAAGGGTCTCAGGGATCGCCCCACAGTTGACCGCTACAAAGTTCCTATTCCAGCGGTCGCTCATGGCGTGGATGGCCCGCGCAACGACTTCTTTACCGACCCCGGTCTCACCCGTAATCAAGACCGTGGCCAGGGTTGGCGCGACCATTTCCACCGCGAGCAGGATGTCGTGCATTGACGGCGAGTGTGCCACGATGCTGGCACGCTCACGTTCTTTTATTGGTGCCACAGGTTTGCCCACTGGGCACCAGACCGCACGCATCCGTTCTTCCACGCGCTGCCGCGTCTCGCACGGCAGGGGTTTGATAGCCGGTACGTCATCGCGCCGGTACTCGGTGCCGGCATACTTGGTCGCTTCTTGAGGATTGGTGTGAATGCACACCTCGCACATTCCATCGTGGGTGGCGATACGCTTTCTCAGTTCGACCTTCGCGTAACCAAAATTTCGCGCTGCGATCCCACCGAAGACGCTCGAGGTCATATGGCACAACTCGGGGAAATCCTTGACGCGATCGCCGAAGGGGCAGCGGGTGTTGACCACACGAACGCAATCCTTGGTACTCGATGCTAGAGAGAAATTGCCACCTATCCGGTTCTTAATTCCCAGGATCAAATCAGCGTATCGCGCGGCGTCAAGCGGTGCTCCCAGCGCGAATTCATAGCGGTAGGCGCTTTCGAAATTCTCCCCTGCGTTGAGGCCGATATGCTCGATAAGCTCGTCGCGGCGGCTGAGTCCGTGCTCGTCGCAGACCCGCATCATTTCATTGAGGAACGCCTGCAGGAAGGCACTTGGACTCAGATTCGAGAACGGAAATTGTGGCGCCACTTCGGAAGCTGAGTCGTTTTGTCGTCGGTTTCTCATGTCGGTGGATTTCATTGCTTGAGGTGCAAGATAAGCCCGTCGGTAATGCATCGGTTGTTGAACGCATTGTGGGGAATGTGAAGCCCAGTTGCAATAAGTGAAAACCTTCTTCTCGACGGCGCGGCAGGCTGAGTCATAACTCCATGAAATAAAGGGGTATTCATCGTCCTGCTTTAGGCACGGGCTCTGCGTAGCAAAGCACATTCCCAGCTGAGAGACTGCTCAATTTCAGGGCGTCGAGCTGGGACAGCGCAACGCCGCACAAGATTGCCATCCAAGGGGTGGTTATGAATCACATTAAGCAATGAGGTGGAGACCATGTACGACGATAGACCCGCTTTAGATCCCTATCCGCTCAGCGACTATGTCGCCTGGGCGGGACGCCGCAACCGCGACCCGATTCTCGAAGTTTTTAAGCAATACTTTCCGACAAACGCAGGGAATGTACTCGAGTTCGCCAGTGGCAGCGGGATGCACATGAACTACTTTGCCCCGCACTTCCCGGAGATTCGATTTCAACCCTCCGACATGAACGAAGACGTGTTCGCGACCATCCAGAAGCTCAAGTCGGATCGAGGAAACTCCAACGTGGAAGATCCCATCAAGCTCGATCTCACCAAGCCCGAAACTTGGCCTACCCCAGAGGATCGGCGCTATGACGTGATCTTTTGCATCAACATCTTTCAGGTGGCGCCCGTCTCAATCGCTGACGGCATGATGGAATGTGCGGCGACGGTTCTGAAAGATACAGGCTTTCTCTCAATCTATGGACCCTTCAAAGTGGAAGGGCGTTACACCACTGCCTCAAATGAAACCTTCGACAAGGAGGTACGTTCCGCGGGAGTTTCCGAATGGGGGCTCAAGGACGTAGCGGATTTACGTGCGGCGGCCAAGAGATATGGTCTAAATTTGCAACGACAGGTCGATATGCCGGCCAATAATTTCATCCTGATGTTTGGCAGGGCCTGACCGAGGTTGTGAAAAAAATCTCGCGAGCCAAGGTCGCGCTGCATCCTTGTCGTCGTAGTCGAAATCGTTCCCTGGCGATGCGCTTGGCACACGGCCAGGGGCTTCTAATCCGAAGGGGATAGCCATGATGAAGGGTACCGCAGTGGTCGTCGGAGTCGGCGCGCGTTCGGGCCTTGGCGCGGCTTTGGCGCGTCGTTTCGCGCGCGAGGGCTTGCGGGTGTACGTGGCCGGCCGGACCGCGGAGCGACTGGAGGCCGTCGCGGAGGAGATCCACGATACCGGCGGGATAGCGCATCCCGTGGTGACCGATGTCACACGTGAAGCTGAGGTGATTCGTCTGTTTCGCGTAGCCACCTCAGCAGAGGACGAGTTCCCCGAGCTCGTCGTCTACAACGTGGGCAACAATGCCATGGTCCCCTTGCTTCAGGTGAGCGCGGACTTTTTTGAGAGTATCTGGCGGCAGAACGCACTCGGCGGGTTTTTGGTGGGGCGGGAAGCCGTGCGCTCGATGCTGCCGCAGCAACGGGGCACCCTGCTCTACACCGGGGCGACTGCCTCGCTGCGTGCGCGTCCGCCCTTCACCGCATTCGCCTCCGCCAAGGCCGCCCTGCGGGCCGTTGCGCAGGGCTTGGCGCGGGAGTTTGGGCCGCAAGGGATACATGTGGCCCACGTCGTGGTCGATGGCGTTATTGCGGGCGACTATGCGCGCAGCACCTTCCCTGACTTCGTTCAAGCCAAAGGGGAGGACGGTCTTCTTGAACCGGATGCCATCGCCGACAGCTACTGGGTCTTGCATCGGCAGGCGCGCAGCGCCTGGACGCACGAGCTCGATCTGCGGCCCTTCAAGGAATCTTTTTGATGCTATCGTAATTAGACAGGACCGGGCCGTGCAACGCAGAGGCTTACGCTGCCAGCAGCCGTATTCCGTAACCCATTAATCCGATGCCGGTGATCGTTCGGACTTGGTTCGGATGCGGCAGG
>JBOIDM010000349.1:0-5272 GCA_050740575.1 Gammaproteobacteria bacterium | reverse complement strand
CATCGCGATCGAATGAAACACATGGAGCTCCCCGCGCAGCCGGTAGGCCAGCATCTGTGCGGTTTCCATAATGGCATCGTCCAACGTTTCCGCATCACTATGGATATGTGCAGGGTCGATACATGCGATGATCCGCCGGGTCTCCCAAACGTCATGCCCTTTCACCAGCAAGAGCGGACACGGGCAATCGCGAACAAGGTGCCAATCTGTCGAGTTAAATAACGTGCGTGTCAACGTGCTGTCATGCCGCGTGGTTTTAACCATCATATCCGGCCGCGTCTGGCGCACCTTTTCCATAATGGCCTCGATAGGATCACGTGACGAGATCACCTCGGTCGCCACCGTTAACTGCTCCCCATTAACCAAACGATCTGCGACCGCTTCAAGGGCGCCTTGAGTCCCTCGCAAATCGGCGCGCGCGTAACCTTTAAGGCTTGTCTGACCAAGCCGAGAGGGGCTCTGATCACTTAAAAAGAGCTCAAGCGTTGCGTTGGTTTCGCGCGCCAGAAATACCGCGCGCGCCAACGCGGGCTCGGGCTGTGAATACGGCTCAGCGGATTGCAGCAGCACCAACAGTCTTTGGCGCTTCATGCCCAGGCTCCACGCCTTCCCACCCGCTCCACATGGCTCGCCGGGCGACTAGCCGAGGGTCGATACCCGGCTCCGGGCATCATGAACCCGAATTTTAGAAGCTCGATAAAGCTTTGTTCGTTGACGCTCATCAAACCGATATCTGCGGGTACGGCCTCTTTAAGGGTTCCGAATGCCCTGTCCCAGAAGGAGAATACGCACCCATAATTGCTATCGTGCTCATCCCTTCGCGCCGAGTGATGGAGCCGATGCAGTTTTGGCACGATCAGGATCATCGAGAGCCAGGTTTCGCCTCTGAACGCGATATTGGTATGGTGAAACAGCACGAACAGCGTGAGAATGGCCTCATTGATCAAAACGACTTGAGCGCTGACACCGATCACGATGATAAAGGCCGCTTTGAGCAGCACCGTCAGCAGCATCTCGCCCATGTGAAAACGGACACCGGTAGAAACATTCAAGGTCCTATCGCTGTGGTGCACCTTATGGAACACCCACAGGAAGGAGAGCTTGTGATTGGCGTAGTGCCACCAGTAGAAGGCGAGATCGAGCAGCACAAAAGAGATACACCACTTAAAGAGAGTATCGTCGACTCGACCGAGGAGCCCAAGGTGCGAATAAGCTTGCGCGACATAATATAACGAAGAAACTGACAGCAGAGGCAACGTGATATTGTTGAACAGGAACGTCCACGCGTTGGTCCGGTAGGAGTTCTTTAATGTTTGGCGTTTCGGCGTCAAATGAGGAAACAACGCTTCCAACGTCATGCATACCGCGAGCACAGCTAAGACTACGAGCATCAGGGAATTCCTTGCGGTGGACGCGGGCATCGCGTGAGCGGTCTCCGCAAGCGTTGCGGGAAGAGCTCCGATCGTCAAGAGTAATATCATAAAGAAGGTGCGTTTCACGGCTTGCCCACCATCTCTTCACCATGCGCCAGAAATTAGGCGGCATGCGGATAGCGCCTACTCGCGTTTGCGCACCCGGCTAAAACCTTATGCAACAATATTATTTATGACACTGCGGCGCCGTCTCTGCCATCAGGGGAAGGGGAAGAACGGACCAGGAAAAACCCTAATCGGCTAGGGTTTTACCAAGGCAGGGCGGTGGTCAACGCACCAGACGAGGCGCTTATAGCTCCTGTAACCAACCTTGTTGTACGGCATAGCGGATGATGTCTGCACGGCTGCGCAGCTCGAGCTTCTTCATGGACTGCGCTTTGTGATATTCAATGGTTTTAACGCTGATGCCGATTCGGGCCGCAATCTCTTTATTGCTCCTACCCGAGGCGATGAGGCGCATCACTTCCTCCTCACGTTCGCTTAGCTCGGTATGTTGAGAGATCTCGCGCGCGGCCGTGTGCCCCAAATAACTGTGGACGACGCGGCCCGCGACAGCCGGATCGAGATAGGTTTCTCCTCGCGCTACGGTACGGAGGGCGCTGATGAGGGCTTCCGCCGCCGCCTGCTTGAGGACATAGCCTGAGGCACCGGCGTGCATGATCTGACGGAGATAACCGAGCTCGCGATGGCGAGTAAGCGCGAGCACAAGCATGTTTGGGTAGGCTTGCTTGAGCTGCGCTGTAAGCTGAACCCCATTTAACCCGGGCAAGGTGATGTCCATCACCACCGCATCGGGCCGGGTTGCCGCCACCTGCTCCAGAGCGCTGCGGCCATCGCCTGCCTGGCCTACCACCTCTATGTCGGGCTGGGTGACAAGCAGTAATCGCAACCCTTCCCGCATCGCCGCGTGATCGTCGACCAGAAAAACGCGCAGTTTATTCATGCTTCAGGACTTCGGGGAAAGCCTCCGTTAACGGAACCCGGAGGAACACCGTCGTGCCCACGCCGGGGGTGGCTTCAATCTGACACGTGCCGGCCACCGACTCCATGCGTTCCTGCATGCCGAGCAAACCCAACCTGCGATCCCGCAAAGGCCCATCGCGGATGGCTTCGACTTCGAAGCCGCAGCCATCATCCTCGATGATGGCGTATACCTCGTCATCGCGGCACTCCAAAATAGCGCTCACATGCTTGGCGGCCGCGTGTTTGAGCACGTTGGTCAAGGCCTCCTGGATCGCCCGGTACATCACGATTTCGAGGTTGGATGGCAAGCGCTTTTGGTCAAACCCTCGGCAGTGAAGATCCACCGGGACCCCGCTCCGCGCCGACCATTCCTCGATATAATTCACCAAAACCGCATATAAGCCGAGGTCATCCAGCGCGGCAGGTCGCAACTCCAAGGCAATCTGATCCATCTGCTGGTCGATCTCCTCGGCGATGGCCTTCATCTTATCCAGGCAATCCCGCGCGGCCGGGCGATCCGACAGGGCGTTCTCCAGTGACTTGAGTCCAAGCTGCAGCGCCGTGAGGTGCTGTCCCAGCTGATCGTGCAGCTCCCGAGCGACGCGGCGCCGTTCCTCTTCCTGTGCATTCACCAGCTTGCGCGCCAGCGCCTGGTAGCGCCTCTCGCTCTCCCGCAGGGTTTGCTCGCCGCGCTTGCGCTCGGTGATGTCGAGCATCACCCCTTGGATCCACTTCGGCGCCCCCGATTCGTCTACGACCACCCGGGTCTCGTCGTGCACCCACAAGGCACCCCCGTCTTTGGTTATCAACCGGTAGTCTTCGCTGAACGGTATCAGCTCATTATAAGTGCGCCGAAACGCGGCCAGCACCCGCGCCTTATCCTCGGGATAAAGCTGCTCCACCCAGAGGTTCGGGCGCGCATACCATTCCTCGACGGCGAAGCCGAACGAGGCCGCGATCTGGGGACTTTCATAGATGGCCTGGATGTCCCGGATGTTGAGCCCATAGGTTGAAATATATGTAATCGCCGGAATTTGTTCGACCAGGGTGCGATAGCGCGTTTCCGCCTCTTTACGCTCGGTGATGTCGCGTGCTATCACCTGAATGGCGAAACCGTCTCCGTCCCAATAGGCCGAGGCAGTTACCTCGACATCGACGGTGCTGCCATCGAGCCGCACCCATTTCTGTTCACGGAGGGGTACGGAGCCTCCGGTTTTGAGGACGCGATCGCAGTTCGCCTGCACCATTGCATGGTAATCCGGATGTACGGTCTCCAACGGGAATTTCCCGAGGACCTGCTGCGGGTCTGTGGCTCCCAGCAGCCTCAATCCCGCGGGATTGACGTAGGCCACGCTCCACTTGCTCCGCCCATCGTCGATGCCACTCTGCTTATTGATGAGGATCGCGTCAGGGGCCATCTCGACCAGCCTGAAATAGTACTCCTCCTGCAGTTTTTGCAGGATCGGTTGATTCGCGCTAGCCATACCGAAACCTCATACGCACCTCACACGGGCGCGAGCTCCGCATCCTTACGCGACGAGACTCCCTCGAAGTAAGTTATAGTATGATCCATGACCGTGATCAACGCCTCGCAGGGCACGGGTTTGATTGCACCCACGCGACGCCGCGATGGGGTGCACAGCAGATTCTTTACAAGCTCTGGGCGTATCCGCTCATTCGTCCGTCACACAGCCTTCAGCCGCCGATTTCACGTTCTTGATGTACTTGTATAGCGTGCCCCGCGCCGCCTTGTAGGGTGGGGCCATCCATCGGGCTCTACGGCGGGTGAGCTCTGCATCGTCTAGCTCGACGCTCAAACAACGTTCGGCTGCATCGATGGTGATCCGATCGCCATCGTGAATGAGCGCTATCGGTCCGCCTTCCTGCGCTTCGGGGACCACGTGCCCGACGATGAAGCCGTGGGACCCGCCCGAAAACCGCCCGTCCGTGATCAAAGCCACATCCGCTCCGAGCCCCGCGCCCATGATGGCCGAGGTGGGAGTCAGCATCTCCGGCATCCCCGGGCCGCCTTTCGGACCCTCGTAGCGGATCACGACGACATCGCCTTTTTGGATCTGATTCGCTTCCAGCGCGGCGAGCATGGCCTCCTCGGAATCGTAGACCCGGGCCGGACCGGAAAACCGCAAGCCTTCCTTCCCGGTGATCTTGGCCACGGCCCCGCCGGGCGCGAGGCTGCCTTTGAGGATCTGGATATGACCGCTAGTCTTGATGGGCCGTGCGAGCGGCCGCAGCAGATCTTGACCCGGCGTGAGCGCCGTGACGGCGGCTAGATTCTGGGCCACGGTCTTCCCGGTCACCGTCAGACAGTCCCCCCGCAAGAGACCGTTTTCCAATAAGTATTTCATTACCGCGGGAGTTCCGCCGATCTCATGCAGATCCTCCATGACGTAACTGCCGCTCGGTTTGAGATCGGCGAGGTAGGGGGTGCGATCGCTGACCGCCTGAAAGTCGTCGAGATCGAGCTTGACCCCGACCGCGCGCGCCATGGCGATGAGATGCAGCACGGCGTTGGTCGAGCCTCCCAGCACGGTGACCAGGACCATGGCGTTTTCGAACGCATCGCGGGTCATGATGTCGCGCGGTTTGATGTCCTGCTCGAGTAAATAACGGATCGCCGGGCCGGCCCGCAGGCATTCGTCTAGCTTCGCCGGATCGACCGCTGGCGTCGATGAGCTGTAGGGCAGCGACATCCCCAGCGCTTCGATCGCGACCGCCATCGTATTGGCGGTGTACATGCCGCCGCAGGCGCCCGCACCCGGACAGGATTTTTTCACGATGTCGCTGCGTGTCGCCTCGTCGATGGCGCCCGCGAGATACTCGCCGTAGCTCTGAAACGCCGAGATGATGTCGAGCTT
>JBOIDM010000348.1:0-15248 GCA_050740575.1 Gammaproteobacteria bacterium | reverse complement strand
CGAGTGTATGTTGAACTACATGAGGATTCCGAGCACCGCCGGAACGCGAGATCCCGAGCGTAGTAGGTTTTTTCACAAACTCTCAGGGCCGCGACGCCTCCGCCTCACCGATCTCATCGAGCTTCATTTGCACGAAGGACGGATCCGACCCCGCGGCGCCGGCGGCCGCCAGCGCATCCTGATAGGCCTTGCGCGCCGCTTCAATCTTGCCCTGAGCAAGGAGGACATCGCCCTCGGTCTCCTTATGAAGGACCGAATCGGCTGCCCCGCCCAGTCCTTCCAACACGCTTGCCGCCTGAGCGCTCTTGCCCTCCTCAAGGTAAAGGCGCGCCAAACGCAGTTGCACTATTCCCTCCAACGCGGTCTTCCCGGCCTGATCTAACACCCGCTGCAGATGGTCTCTCGCCTTGGGGACATCACCGGCCTCAACCGCTAAGCGGGCTAGCATGAGCGCGGCAAACGCCGCGTAGCGGCTGTCCTCGTGGCGTTCGATGAGCCTGCGGGCGGCACGGCCGGCGGATTCGGACCGATGCTCGGCAACGTGGGTTAACAACTCCTCGTACGCCATTGAGGCCTCAGCCGCCCGGGTGTTCACCTGAGACTGCCAGGCCCGCCACCCGTAGATTGCTCCCAGACCGATGCAAAGACCGCCGATGATCGGCTTTCCGTTCCTCTTCCACCAATCTTTGATAAGCTCAAGCTGTTCTTTTTCGGATGCGTAGGGGTCCACGTCGATCTCCACGGCCAGGGCTAACTATTGCGATCGTGCAGGCCTAAGGAGGCTCTGCAAAAGTTACGGCGCAGCCGATCTACGCCACGCGCTCGCGCGTCTGGGCTTGCTCGCGACACTTTCTGCAGAGCTTCTCTAGTTTACCGGCCCGACTACGATACCACGCCCGGCCAGAAGTTCCCCTAAGCAATCTTGGAGATCTCGTTGCGCCACGGTCACTTGTTCGCCTTCTTCCTCCAAGGTTTTAATGCCGACGGTGCGCTGGCGGACTTCTTCCGCCCCTAGGATCAGGGCGAAATGGGCCTGGCTCCGGTCGGCGCGCCGGAACTGGCTCTTAAAGCTACCGCCGCCGCAGTTGGCGATCAGTCGCAGGCCGGGCCAGGCTTCACGCACGGATTCCGCAAGCCGCAAAGCCGCCGCGGCTGCCTCCTCCCCCACGGCAATCAGATAGACGTGCGGCCGCGTCGCCTCCGGCGCGGCCTCTTGTTCGAGTAACGCCACGATGCGTTCGAGGCCCAACGCGAATCCCATCGCCGGCGTAGGGCGGCCGCCGAACTGTTCAATCAGTCCATCGTAGCGTCCTCCGGCGCAAATCGTCCCCTGCGCGCCGAGCCTCTGCGTGACCCATTCGAACACCGTCCGGTTGTAGTAATCGAGGCCGCGCACCAGGCGCGGATTCACGCTGTATTGGACACCCACGGTGTCGAGCAAACCGCGGAGTTCGGTGAAATGGCGTGCGGCTTCGGGAGTGAGGTAGCCGATCAAGCTTGGCGCCCCGGCGATGAGATCCTGCATCGCGGGATGCTTGCTGTCGAGCAAGCGCAACGGGTTTCCGGAGAGTCTGTTCTTGCTGTCTTCGTCGATTTCGTCCACATGCAGGTAAAAGTAATCGAACAGGGCTTGCCGGTAGTTCGCCCGCGCCTCGCGGTCACCCAAGGTATTGATCTCCAGCCGGATATCGGCGAGCCCGAGCTTCCTCCAGAGGCGCGCGCCGAGGCAGATGATCTCGGCGTCGATATCCGGGCCCGGCATGCCGTAAGCTTCGGCACCCACCTGGTGAAACTGGCGGTAGCGCCCTTTTTGCGGACGCTCATGGCGGAACATCGGGCCAGCATACCAGAGACGCTGGATCTGGTTATGAAAGAGCCCATGCTCAAGTCCCGCGCGCACGCAGCTTGCGGTCCCCTCGGGCCGCAAGCTTAGGCTATCCCCGTTGCGATCCGCGAAGGTATACATCTCTTTTTCGACGATGTCCGTGTCCTCACCGATCGAGCGCCGGAAGAGCGAAGTGTGCTCGACGATCGGTAGACGGATCTCTTCATAGCCGTAGCTCGTGAGCACGGCACGTACGGTTTCCTCCAGATACCGCCAACGCGCGGCATCGGCGGGCAGGATATCCTTCATGCCCCGTACGGCTTTCATCTGCTCACTCAACGGGTTTTCTGGGGAGCTCTATAGGATGGGATCGACCGCCCGCGGGCGGCGTCACCCGCTCTGCCCGCCCGCGCTTCCCGCAGGCGATATCATTGAAACCCGAGCGCTTACCGGGGCTCGCCGGCGCCTTCGCCGCCCACCTTAAACCGTGCCACCCCTCCGCGTGACCAAGGCGTTATATCAAGCAGCCTACCGTTATAAAACACCGCTACGCGCGGCGCGTTTCCGAGGACCACACTGAAGGGCGCGCGACCCCCTAGGCGTATGGTTTGCCCCTCGGTTGCGAGTTTGGAATAGAGCTTCACGCCTTCGGCGTCCTTGACTTCAGTCCAGGAGTCCCCTGAAAGCTCGAACACCAGACGATGCAGCTCTTCCGTGGCTGCGCGAGCGATGTCGTCGAGCGGCGTAAAGACTACCGGATAAACCGGTGCTTCGGGAGGCGTGATCGCGGCCGCCAGAGGCTCGACGCTTACGGGCGGCGTCTCGGCGGGGATGGGCAACTCGGGCGTCACCTTGGCCTGCGCCGCCGGTTGCGCGAGCTCGGGCACCGGCTCGGCGGCGGGGATGTTGGTGATGACAGCGCTTTCCTGCGGCAGCGGTGTGTCGGCGTCTTGGGTCCGCCACGAGGCGGCCGTGAGCACGCCCAGGGTCCCGACAATGAGATAGGTGGCGACCTTTAGATAATCCTGTGCCCCTGCGAAGGGCAGTGATTTCCGAACACTCGCACAGGGTTGAAAATCGATGGGAGTGGATGCGATCTCGCTGCCGGCATCGAAAAGCCCCGCGGGATCGAGTCCCACGATGTGCGCGTAGTTCTTGATATGCCCTCTCAAATAGACCGGCGGAAGCCGGTCGCATCGATCAGCTTCTATCGCCTCGATAATGTCGAGCTTGAGGCGAAGCTGGCGCGCGATTGCTCCAGTGCTTAGCTGCAAAGCCTCACGCGCCTGCTGCAATTTTTTACCGGTAGTCAGGGGCAGGTTATTCGGTTGTGGTCCTGTCATCGTCGACCCTCCGTTTCTAGGAACAAGCGAGCTTCTTCGGAATCAGGATACTTGGATTTTAAGGCTAAAGCGTAGCTGGCAGCCGCATCGCGGTCGCCGAGTTGACGTTCGATGCGGATCCCGAGCCACAGGCTGCGCGCGGTATGCCGTGCGTTCTCCAGATAGCGTTGTAAGTAACCCCGGGCGGGAAGATAGCGGTTGAGGCGAAAGCTGATGTCCGCCATCTCCAGAAGGGCCGTCGGTAATCTCGGGTTATCCGACAACGCCGCGCGCAGGTACTTCTCGGCTTGGGGATAGTTTTGGGCCCGGGCAGCACACACTCCCGCATTAGCGCGCGCGATCTCGGGCGTTGCGTATAAGGGGTTCGCCACGGCTCGCGCAAATAGCTCGTCCGCCGCCTGATACTTGCCGCCGGCACATAAGAACAAACCGTAATCGTTGAGCGTTTGCGAATCGTTTGGATCAAGTTCCAGCGCGCGTTTGAAATACTCTTCCGCCTGCTGTTTGTCACCGATCCGGTTATAAACCATGGCGATGACATGATGCGCGTTCGGGAAGCCGGGATCGATTTCTAGGGCTTTCTGCAACTTGGCAATAGCAGTATTGTAGTCTCCTTGCTTCGCATACTCGATGCCAAGCTGGACATAATTATCCGCCCGCCCGCGCGCGGCTGTGGATTGCTCGGTCTTGGGGGTGCTCGTAGCACAGCCAGAAAGTAAAAGTGCTGCGCAGCACGATGCTCGCCACCGGCGCATGCTCATCATAGACTCCTCCCGACATCGGCGGTCCGCAGGCGATGCCTGCCGGCCCGCGGGATAAACTGGCCGACTAATTGCCCACACGCCGCCTCGATATCCGCGCCCCGCGTCTTGCGCGTAATGGCCAGGATCCCTGCCTCGATCAAGCGCTCGCGAAACTGATCGATCGCCGCCTGCGGGGATCGCCGGTAACCGACACCCGCAACAGGATTAAATGGGATCAAGTTAACCTTGGCGGGTATGCCGCGTAATCGCCGCGTCAACTCGCTCGCGCAGGCGGGCGAGTCGTTGATCCCGGCCAGCATCACATACTCAAACGTGATGCGGCTGTCGGTGGCGTCGGCATAACGGCGGCAAGCCGCCAAAAGCTCGTCGATCGGGTAACGTTTGTTGATCGGCACAAGTTCATCCCGCAACGCATCATTCGGTGCGTGCAAAGATACCGCCAAGCTCACAGGGCAGACGTCTTTCAGGCGGTCGATGGCCGGCGCCACCCCGGCGGTGCTCAGTGTGATACGCCAACGCGACAGCCCATAAGCAAAATCGTCCATCAATAGCTGCATCGCCGCGACCACGTTGGTGAAGTTTAGAAGCGGTTCGCCCATGCCCATGAGCACCACGTTGGTGATGGTCCGCGGACCCTTCGGGACCTGCCCCAGTGCGCGGGCGGCGACCCAAACCTGCCCAATGATCTCGGCAGGGCTCAGGTTACGATCGAAGCCCTGCTTACCGGTCGCGCAGAAGCTACAATCGAGAGCGCACCCCACCTGCGAGGACACGCACAGCGTTCCACGGTCAAGCTCCGGAATAAACACGGCCTCAATGCTATGCCCCCCGGTCAACCGCAGCAGCCACTTGCGGGTGCCGTCCAGCGACTGCTGCTCGCGCACCAAGGCGGGTGATTCTATTGAGGCGATGTCTTGTAGTCTCGTCCGCAGCGATTTCGCCAGATTGGTCATCGCTGCGAAATCCTCGACGCCTGACTGGTGCAGCCATTTAAGGACTTGGCCGGCGCGATAGGGCTTCTCGCCGAGAGCGGCGAAGAAGCCTTCCATGGCGCCGCGATCAAGCCCGAGCAGATTGGTACCGCTGTTCACCATCTGTCGTGGATAGCGGAAACTCTTCGGGCCCGAATAAGCTTGCAATCTCGGCTCGGGCGCTCTGTGGACCATCCGAACCATGTACTGCGTTGCGATTCGCGGCGGTTCCGAAATCGGCTCGAATCGTACCCGGAGCGGCAAGCGTCGGGTCGGTATTGCCCATGATCGCGCGATTTCTTTCTATGGCGTTTTCGCCCTCAAGCACGACGGCCACCGAAGGCCCCGAGGCCATGAACTGAAGTAGGTCCGGATAATACGGCCGGCCTTCGTGAATGCCATAGATCTCCTCTATCTGTTGCCGCGACAAGGTAAGCATCTTAAGCGCGGCCACGGTAAGCCCGTTTTTCTCGAATCGGGCCAGGATCTCACCGCAAAGCCTGTTCGCGACCGCGTCCGGCTTGATGATCGACAAAGTACGTTCAACAGTCACGAACAGACCCTTGATAAAGAATAGGATACCCGATGCTGTTACTATAGATTATAAGGTATGATTGCGCACTGTTAAACTCTTATTTCAACGCTGCTCTACGGCATTGCAGCATGCGCGCTGCACCCTGACGCATTGAGCATCCCCGCGGCTAAGCGATGGGATCGCCGTACACTTGGATGACGCCCGCGTGGACGCGCACGGCATACCTATTCACGGGTTCGTAGGCGGGCGGGGTAAGCGCCACGCCGGTCTTCACGCAAAACCGCGCCCCATGACGCGGGCAGACGATCTGATCCCTGTCCAGAATGCCGCCCGCAAGCGGTGCGCCGTCATGGGTACAGAGATCCTGGATCGCAAAATACTCACCGTCAATATTGAAAACCGCAATCAGGGTGTCATTGACATTCACAACGCGCCGATCCCCCGGCGGCACTTCGCCCGCGGGCGCGACATCAGCCCAGGTCGACACAGCTTCTCAGTACATCCCGGTTTCCAGCCGGGCGGCCTCCGACATCATTTCATAGCTCCAGGGCGGATCGAAAACCAGCGCCACATTGACCTCGCTCACGTTCGCGACTGCGGCGATTTTTTGGCGTACATCCTCCACCAGCACACCGCCCATGCCGCAACCCGGCGCGGTCAGCGTCATCTGAATGTCTACGCGGTTGCCAGCACCCTCAAGCGGGGTGATGCTGCAATCATAAACCAAGCCCAGGTCAACGATGTTGACGGGGATCTCCGGATCGTAACAGGTCCGCAATTGCGCCCAAACCAGCGCTTCATCGACGCTGCCGTCGCTGGTGGCCTGCTGAGACGCTACGGGTTCTGGAATAGCCTCGTAACCGATTGCATCGGCATCCCGGCCGGCGATCCGCACCAGGTTTCCGTCGGCGTACAGCGTATAACTGCCGCCGAGGGCTTGCGTGACGGAGACGACGCTCCCCGCCGTCAATGTCACCGGATCACCAGCCGGAATGAGGATCGCCTGGCAGTCACGGCTCAAGGTGACGGGATCGTTGCTGTAATACATCTGCGTCTATTCGGTAGTCACCGTGCTGTGCTCATTAGACAAGGCCGACTTGAGGGTGTGCCAGGCCAAGGTAGCGCATTTGACGCGCGCCGGAAATTCGCGTACCCCCGCGAGCACTTCGAGCTTTCCAAGGGGCTCTTCGCTTGGCGTTGCGTCCGTCACCATGGAGTGAAAGCGCGCGAAAAGCCGGTCCACCTCGTGCGCAGTCTTGCCTTTGACATGCTCGGTCATCAACGAGGCCGAGGCTACGGAGATCGCGCACCCGCTGCCTTCAAAACTAACGTCCTCGACGACCCCCTCGTGCAGCTTGACGTACACCGTGAGCCGGTCCCCGCAGAGGGGATTGTAGCCCTCCGCGATACGATCGGCGCTATCGAGCCGGCGGCAGTTACGCGGATGCCGGTTGTGGTCGATGATGACCTCTTGATACAAGGCACGCAGGTCGAACATCAGCCTAAGATCTGTTGTGCATCCCGCAGGGCTGCGCACAAACGATCGGCCTCCGCGGCGGTGTTATAGAAGGCAAACGAGGCACGCGCGGTAGCCGGGACACGGAAGCGCTCCATGACCGGCATCGCACAATGATGCCCGGTGCGAATAGCGATCCCTTGGCAATCGAGCACCGTGCCGAGATCATGAGGATGAATACCCTCCAATACGAACGACAGCACGCCGGCCTTCTCGCGCGCGGTGCCGATGATGCGCGCCCCGGGAAGGCTCGCAACCCGATCGCTCGCATACCGGAGCAGCTCGTGTTCATGCCGGCCAATCGGCTCCAACCCGATTTCCTGTACATAATCGAGAGCGGCGCCGAGTCCGATCGCACCTGCAATGTGGGGAGTTCCGGCCTCGAATTTATAAGGGAGATCGTTGAATTGCGTCTTGGTCAAGGTAACGCTCTTGATCATGTCGCCGCCTCCCTGATAGGGAGGCATAGCTTCAAGCAACGCGGTCTTGCCGTAAAGCACGCCGATCCCCGTTGGGCCGTAGAGCTTATGGCTGGAAAAGGCGTAAAAATCGCAATCCAGAGCCTGGACGTCCACGGGCATATGCGCCACAGCTTGCGCGCCATCGATCAGCACCGGAACGCCGTGCGCATGCGCGTGGTTGATGATTTCCCGGATCGGGTTGATCGTACCCAAGGCGTTCGAGACATGGGTTAATGCCAGCATGCGCGTACGCGAGCCGAGAAGCCTGAGGTACTCATCGAGCAACAGCTCGCCGGCATCGTTCATCGGCACGGCCTTGAGCACCGCCCCTGTTTGCTCGCACAGCAATTGCCAGGGCACGATGTTCGAATGATGTTCCATCGCGGTGATCAAGATCTCGTCCTTGGGCTTTAAGTGCGGGCGCCCGTGAGACTGCGCTACCAGGTTGATCGCCTCGGTGGTACCGCGCACGAAGATGATCTCGTGGCTGTGGGCGGCATGGATAAATCGCTGAACCTTGACCCGCGCCTCCTCGAAGCGCTCGGTCGCTTCTTGACTGAGCGTATGCACCCCACGGTGGATATTGGAATTGCACTCGCGATAATAGCGGGCAATCGCCTCGATCACGGCGCGTGGTTTTTGCGTCGTGGCGGCGTTGTCGAGATAGACCAGCGGTTGGCCGCGTACACACCGTTCCAAGATCGGGAAGTCTTGACGCCGGGCCGCGAATTCCGGGCCATGGTCGGCGTCGTTCACAGCGGTAATCGAATAGCTAGGCGCGCTCATAAAAGCCCCTTAACGAGCGCCGCGCGCGGCAACCAGGCCGTGAGCTGACGCTCGATCGCTTCACGCATTGGTTCGATCGCGATGCGCGCGACAAGGTCATCTGCAAAGGCGTACGTCAACAGCGCCGTAGCTTGAGGGTATTCGATCCCTCGCGCTCTCAAATAGAACAAGGCGTCCTCGTCCAACTGCCCGACCGTGGCACCGTGACTGCATTTGACGTCATCGGCGTAGATCTGAAGCTCAGGCTTGGTGTCCATCTCGGCATGCTCGGAGAGGAGCAAATTTTTGTTGGTCAGATTCGCATCGGTTTTTTGCGCGCCTTCACGGACCACGACCTTGCCGTCAAAGACCCCCCGTGCATAGCCGGCCAGCACGCCCTTGTAGTATTCCGCGCTGCTTGTGCGCGGCTGCTGGTGATCGATGCTGGTATGGTGATCCACGTGCTGGCGCCCTTCTGCCATGTAGAGGCCGTTTAAGCTCACCCCCGCACCTTCGCCGGCTAGCCTAACCGCGATATCGTGGCGGGCCAGCGCGGCCCCGAACGATAACGAATAGGAGGTGACACGGCTCTCACGCTGCTGATGAATGAACATCTGACCGATGTGATACCCCCTCGCACCCTCCATTTGCCATTTATAGTGTTCGACCGTTGCCCCCGGCCCCGCATTAATTTCCGTGAGCGCATCGGTGAAATACTCATCGGAGGTGATCCCGGCGTAATGCTCGATGATGAGCACGCGCGAGTTCGCTCCGGCTTCGATAAATACTCGCGGAAAGGAGGCGGTCGGGCCGTCCGGCGCAGTGTTGATAAACAGCAAATGTAGCGTCGTCTTCAGTGTGATCCCGGCGCCCACGCGTATATGCACGCCGTCGCTGAGGAGGGCGGCGTTCAGTGCCGCAAACCCGTTGCCGGGCTCCGCCGCCTGCCGCTCTATGTGTTCTTGCAAGCTGTCCTGCGGCAACGCCTCGCTCAGGGGCGCGACGCTCACCCCCGCCGGCAGGGACGCAAGCCGCGACAACTGGGCCGAATAATGGCCGTTGACAAAGATCAATTCGTGCGCCTCGACCTGCCGCAGCCGATCAAGCTCCGCGACATCCAGGCCGTTTCGTAGACGCTCGGCGAGGCGAAAGGACCGGCTTTCGATAGGGGCAACGTTGGTGTACTTCCATTCTTCGTCCTTTGGGGTCGGAAATCCGATCCGGCCAAAGTTCGTCAGAGCGCGCCTGCGCGCGGCCTTGAACCATCCGCTGTCCGCACCGACCAGCCCGGCCTCGGCGCGAGCGAGCTCCTCCATATAGTGGCTGGCCATAGTCCCAGTCATGCCAGCACGTTTGGCCGCAGCCAATCGTAACCCCGCTCCTCCAGCTCGAGCGCGAGATCGCGTTGACCCGACCTTATGATACGGCCTTCCGACAGGACGTGCACGGCATCGGGTAAGACATAATTCAATAGCCGTTGGTAATGGGTCACGATTATGATGCTTCGATCGCCGCCCCGGAGGCGGTTAACCCCTTCCGCCACGATCTTTAAGGCGTCGATATCCAAGCCGGAGTCAGTTTCATCAAGTATCGCCAGGCGCGGTTCCAAGACCGCCATCTGGAAAACTTCATTGCGTTTCTTCTCGCCGCCCGAGAAGCCCTCATTCACTGAGCGTTTGAGCAGTTCTTCATCGAGATGCACGAGCTTCATCTTTTCCCTAACAAGGCTAAGGAACTCGACGGCGTCAAGCTCCTCTAGGCCACGGTATCTACGCACCGCGTTGAGAGCGGCCTTGAGGAAATAGGCGTTATTGACCCCGGGGATCTCGACCGGGTATTGAAAGGCCAAAAACATTCCCCTGCGGGCCCGATCCTCGGGCAGCATCGCCAGAAGATCAGCGCCGTCATAAACCACCGTCCCTTGGGTGACCTCGTAAGTGTCGCGACCGGCCAGCACTTGGGCAAGGGTGCTCTTCCCGGACCCGTTGGGACCCATGATGGCGTGCACTTCGCCCGCACCGACTTCCAGGTCGATCCCGCGCAGGATCGGTTTCCCGTCCACACATACATGCAGGTTAGAAATCGTCAGCATATTAGGTACGATTCCCTGGCGCCGGACACGCAGCGCTCAGCCGACGGCCCCGGCCAGGCTAACGCTCAGCAGCTTCTGGGCCTCGACCGCGAACTCCATGGGCAGCTCTTTGAAGACCTGTTTGCAGAACCCATTGACGATCATATTGATCGCGTCTTCCGCCGCGATACCCCGCTGGCGGCAATAAAATAATTGATCCTCGCTAATCTTGGAGGTCGTCGCCTCGTGCTCCACGCGCGCGCTCGGATTCTTGACCTCGATGTACGGAAAGGTATGCGCGGCGCAGCGATCACTCATGAGTAGCGAATCACACTGCGTGTAGTTGCGGGCATTCGCGGCGCTCTTGGCGATGCGCACGAGCCCGCGATAGGCGTTCCTGCCCCGACCCGCGGAAATCCCCTTCGAAATGATCGTGCTGCGCGTGTTGCGGCCGAGGTGGATCATCTTGGTCCCGGTGTCGGCTTGCTGGTAATGATTGGTCAAAGCCACCGAATAAAACTCGCCGCTGCTATTGTCGCCTCTGAGCACGCAACTCGGGTATTTCCAGGTAATCGCCGAGCCCGTTTCGATCTGGGTCCAAGAGATCTTCGAGTTGTGGCCGCGGCACTCCCCGCGCTTGGTCACGAAGTTGTAGATCCCGCCCTTACCGTTCTCATCCCCGGGATACCAGTTCTGCACCGTCGAATATTTGATTTGAGCGTCATCCAAGGCCACCAGCTCGACCACCGCGGCGTGCAGTTGGTTTTCGTCGCGCATGGGTGCCGTGCAGCCTTCGAGATAGCTGACGTGGCTACCTTCGTCGGCGATGATCAAGGTACGTTCAAACTGGCCCGTGTTGGCGGCATTGATGCGGAAATAGGTCGAGAGCTCCATCGGACAGCGCACGCCCTTCGGCACATAGCAGAACGAACCGTCCGTGAAAACAGCCGAATTCAGAGTCGCGAAGAAGTTATCGGCGGGCGGCACGACCGATCCTAAATACCGGCGCACGAGATCGGGATGATCATGCACCGCTTCGGAAAAGGAACAGAAGATAACACCGGCCTCCGCGAGGCGTGCTTTGAACGTGGTCGCGACCGAGACACTGTCAAAAACGGCATCTACCGCGACCCCGGCGAGACTCGCGCGTTCGTGCAGCGGGATCCCAAGCTTCTCATAAGTCTCGAGTAATTTCGGATCCACCTCATCCAAGCTCTTGGGACCGTCTTTCTTGGTCTTGGGCGCCGAATAATAGGATATGCTCTGATAATCGATGGGCGGGTGAACCACCGTGGCCCACCGAGGTTCTTTCTGCGTGAGCCAATGCCGATAGGCATTCAGCCGCCATTCGCATAACCACTCCGGTTCGTTTTTCTTGCTCGAAATAAGCCGAATCACGTCTTCGCCGAGACCCGGAGGCAGCGTGTCGGCATCGAGATCCGTGTAAAAACCCGCTTCGTACTCTTTACGGATCAGGGCTTCGACTTCGTAGGGTTGGGTGGCCATCGGGCGTCCTCTGTTACCGCACGTGCTTAGACGTTGAAGCTTTCGCCACAACCACAGGTATCTTTCACGTTCGGATTGCGAAACTTAAATGCGGCGTTCAAGCCCTCGCGCACGTAATCGAGCTCGGTACCGGAAAGGTAGGGAAGGCTCTTCGCATCGACGATCAGCTTCACACCATTCGACTCGAACACGGCGTCCTCCGCGCCGACACTCTCCGCGGCCTCGATCTGGTATGCATACCCCGAGCACCCCGTCGGCTTCACCCCGAGACGCAACCCGATCCCTTGGCCCTTGGATTCCAAGAACCGCTTCACATGGGATGCGGCCCGCTCAGTCAGTATGATCGACATGGTACTCAAACCTCACGCTCTATTAGATTCCGAATCGTCGAGGCGCGCGTGAGCGGAACCTGCAGCCGCAGGATTTGGCTCTCTTGACGCGCCGAAACCGCGCGCACACTGCTTCTGCTGACCAGCTCCCCCAAGGTGATCCCGCTCAGGAACTCGTAAATTTCACGACTCAAGTCCTCCCACAGATCATGCGTCAGGCAGCGCTCACTCCCTTGGCAGTTTTTCTTGCCCCCGCAACGCGTCGCATCGACGCTTTCATCCACCGATCCTATGACTTCGGCAACCGATATGCTCTGCGGCGTCCGGCCCAGCCGATAACCCCCGCCCGGGCCGCGCGCGCTTTTGACCAACCCGCTCTTGCGCAAGCGTGCGAACAGTTGCTCGAGATAGGACAGCGAAATTCCCTGGCGCATGGAGATGTCCGCCAAGGCGATGGGGCCGCCGTCCTGGTGAATCGCAAGGTCGAGCATTGCCGTCACGGCGTACCGGCCCTTCGTTGTCAGTCGCATTGACTCAAATCCTAATGGCTAAATCCGGCTCAACGCAGCATCACATATCTGAGTAAATCAGTCAACTTTATACGATGCAAGTTCCGCAGTGGTAGATTCGGATGACCGGCTTAAGGACCGGAAGCGTGCCGATCGGCGGCAGGTTCATCGGCCGAAGCCGACTCGCCGGGCGCCTCGGGTAAATCGATCCCTCGCTCGCCCATGGCCTTGCGCAGGCTTTCGATTTGCGACTCGATCGCCTGGATGTGATCGAGCAGGGAGTGGATCGCGTTGGCCACCGGATCGGGCATGTCCTTGGTCGTGCCGTAAGCGTCGAAGCCGATCCTGCGGGCGGTTGCTTCGCGTTGCTTCGATTTATCATCACGCGGGACGACGAGCTGGCCGGGAACCCCCACTACCGTTCCGCCGGGCGGAACATCGCGGACGACCACGGCGTTGGAACCCACACGCGCACCCGCACCGATGGTGACGGGACCCAGGATCTTTGCGCCCGCCCCGACGACCACATGGTTTTCTAGCGTGGGATGGCGTTTGCCCTTGTTCCATGAGGTGCCGCCCAGGGTCACACCATGATACAGCGTGCAATCATCTCCGATTTCCGAGGTCTCGCCGATCACCACCCCCATGCCGTGATCGATAAACAAGCGGCGGCCGATCGCGGCCCCCGGATGTATCTCGACGCCGGTCAACCAACGCCCCAGGTGCGAAAGCATGCGCGCCAGCCACATCCACTCCCGTTTCCAGAGCCGGTGGCTGATCCTGTGCAGGAGAATCGCGTGCAGCCCCGGATAGGTGGTCAACACCTCGAAAAAAGTGCGAGCGGCCGGATCGCGCTCGAATACGCAGGCGATGTCTTCTTTTAGGCGCTTAAACATGATCCGCTTTTCGTAGGCAAATCGGAGCGACGCATCATACTGCTCGATACAGATCGCCGCCTTGCTCTCTGAACTCTTCGGCCTTAGTCTGCAAACCGGCTTCCAATGCCCGGCTTAGATCGCCGATGCCATGCTCCCGTGCATAGGCGCGCACCTCCTGGGTGATCTTCATGGAACAAAATTGCGGGCCGCACATCGAGCAGAAATGGGCGAGCTTGTGCCCTTCTTTCGGCAAGGTCTCATCGTGAAAAGCGCGCGCGCGCTCGGGATCGAGCGCCAGATTAAACTGGTCGTCCCACCGAAACTCGAAACGCGCTTTCGACAAGGCGTTGTCGCGCATCTGCGCGGTCGGGTGTCGTTTCGCCAGATCGGCCGCGTGAGCGGCGATTTTATAGGCGATGATTCCTTCTTTAACATCGTTTTTATCCGGCAAGCCCAAGTGTTCCTTGGGCGTGACATAACAAAGCATGGCCGTACCGAACCAGCCGATCATGGCCGCGCCGATGGCTGAGGTGATATGGTCGTAGCCGGGAGCGATGTCGGTGGTCAGCGGACCCAGGGTATAGAAGGGTGCCTCGTGACATTCCTGCAACTCCCGCTCCATGTTCTCGCGGATGAGTTGCATGGGAATGTGACCCGGCCCCTCGATCATCACCTGGACGTCGTGCCTCCAGGCCGTGCGGGTGAGCTCACCCAGGGTCTTCAGTTCCGCGAACTGCGCCTCATCGTTGGCATCCGCAATCGAGCCCGGACGCAGCCCGTCGCCTAGGGAAAAGGCCACGTCGTAGGCCTTCATGATCTCGCAAATTTCTTCGAACTTCTGGTACAAAAAACTTTCCTGATGATGCGCCAGGCACCATTTGGCCATGATCGATCCTCCCCGCGAGACGATCCCGGTCACGCGGCGCGCGGTCAGCGGGATATACCCAAGCCGCACGCCGGCATGAATCGTAAAATAATCGACGCCCTGCTCCGCCTGTTCGATAAGCGTGTCGCGGTAAATCTCCCAGGTCAATTCCTCGGCCTTGCCGCCCACCTTTTCGAGCGCCTGGTAAATCGGGACGGTGCCGACGGGTACGGGGCAGTTACGGAGGATCCACTCGCGCGTCTCATGAATATGCTTACCGGTTGAAAGATCCATGACCGTATCGGCGCCCCAGCGCGTGGCCCAGACCATCTTGTTGATCTCTTCGTTGATCCCGGAGCTCACCGCCGAGGTGCCGATGTTGGCGTTGATCTTCACGAGAAAATTGCGCCCGATAATCATGGGCTCGAGCTCGGGGTGATTGATGTTGGCGGGAATGATCGCCCGCCCCCGAGCGATTTCGGCGAGCACGAATTCCGGCGTGATCACCTCGGGGATCTCCGCGCCAAAACGGGTCCCGCGATGACGGCTACCGAACCCAAGGTCCTGAAGATCTTGCAAACGCACGTTTTCGCGAATGGCCACGAATTCCATTTCCGGGGTAATGATCCCGCATTTTGCGTAGTGCATCTGAGTAACAGCGGCACCCGTTTTCGCGCGCCGTGGCGCGAACCCCGCGCCGAAGCGGCGGCCGTCGGCGGAGGAAGGTTTGGGCAGTGCTTCGCTGTCGTTGCGTTCTAGGATCCACTCGCGCCGCAGGGCGGACAAACCCCGGCGGATATCGATCGTGACGCTCGGATCGGAATAGGGCCCCGAGGTATCGTAAAGGGTAATGCTTGGGTGTTGCTCCGTGCCTGCTGAGGTCGCCGCTTGTGATTGCCTAACCTCCCGC
>JBOIDM010000347.1:0-30479 GCA_050740575.1 Gammaproteobacteria bacterium | reverse complement strand
GATCAGGTGATGTGCGATGCGTTTAACGAGCGGGGCATACCGCGTTATTAGATCATCAGCGTATGCTTGGCTGGCGCCTCCTTTAGCGGTTGTCCGGGATACTGCCAATTCGTTCATGTCCTGCCTGCCCGCGCCGCTCGGCCAGACTGAATAAGTCGTTCAACAAAAAACTCGAGTTTGCCGCTCGCCGCCGTCGGCGCCGGCCATTTATCGGATTGGATGGCAATATACTTAAATGCTGCCGCGGTGGCGCTCTGTGGATGCGCCTCATAGAGAGCGCGCCGGCGTAGCGCCAGGCTGGTGATGCGATGGTCGTAGGGAACGATACCGATGAAATCCAGAGCAACGTCTAGGAATTGTTCCGTGATTGCTACGAGCTTTTGGAAAAGCATCTGTCCTTCTTGCGGGCTGTGCGCCATGTTCATGAGTACCCGAAACCGCGATAGTCCGTAATCGTTGTGTAAGATCTTGATCATCGCGTAGGCGTCCGCGACCGAGCTAGGATCATTGCAGACAACGATAATGACTTCTTGGGAAGCCGTGCAAAATCTTATGACGTTGTCGGATAGTCCTGTGGCTGTATCGATAATTAGTATATCGGTCATGTGTGCGAGCGCGCTAAATGCATTGACCAGCCCGGCGTGTTCGGTGGCGCTCAGTGCTGTCATATGTCTTGTCCCAGAGGAAGCCGGAATGACGTTAATTCCGTAGGGGCCGCGTAGCACGATATCCTCAATGCCGCAGCTGCCCTCAATGACATGCGAAAGGTTTAATACCGGTTTAAGATCCAGCAGAACATCGACGTTCGCTAATCCGAGGTCGGCGTCGAGCAGGGTCACGGCCTTCCCGAGGGCGGCGAATGCGAGACCCAGATTGATGGCGACGGTGGTCTTACCCACGCCGCCCTTGCCACTGGTGATAGCCAGAACGCGGATCGGGGATCGACTTTCCGGGTGCCGCCCGTGACGTAGCAAGGGACTAGGTTGCGCTGAAGCCATCGCGCAGGTCGCCGAGTGATTGCCGTTGATCACTTATGTGTTTCAGCTGGTTGGGCATTTGATTTTATAAACAGGATACGACAGGGATACCCCCTCTGCCATTGACCCGACGGAAGAAAGCAAAGAGTGATCCAGTAAACTATTACCTGCCAAGACAAGCGTTTCTTCCACTGAGACCAACAAGTTAGAGCCGTGAGGATGTGCAGGCCCGAGTCAGGCGCGCTCGTTGCCTGACGGGGTTACGGGATAACCGCGTTTCATTCGTCAGAATGTCGACGAATCGGCACCGGAGTTGGTGAGACGCGGCGAGCTGCTTCGTCCGCGCGATGGGCACCGGCAAACCCTGCCCAATGTTTGCTGCCCCTTTGAACGGCGTAAGGGTGCGTACGGATCAGGCTGCTAAAGTAATTCTCCGTTTAAACGATAATCGAGGTGCCTAATGGCGGGGTGCTCCTTATTAATCGCGTTATAGCGCGTGGGGAAAATCAAAATGGCAACGGTGTTAACGATTCTCGCCGTCGATGACTCGCGTTCCGTGCGTGACATGGTTGCGTTCACGTTACGAAACGCCGGCTTTGATGTCATTGAGGCCGTTGACGGTGTGGACGCATTGAATCGGGCGAAGAGCGCTAACGTCAACCTGGTATTGACCGACATCAATATGCCCAACATGGACGGATTCGCACTCATAAAGGAACTACGCAAGTTGCCGGGATACCGGTTCACCCCCATCCTGGCGCTCACCACGGAATCGTCTCCTGAAAAGAAGAGCGAGGGTAAGGTAGCAGGTGCGACCGGCTGGATGGTGAAACCGTTTAATCCCGATCAACTGATTGCTACCATCAGGCGGGTGATCGCCTAATACCTACTCGCAAGTTGACGGCGAACACGGCATACAGCAGCGGGACCAGCCGGCAAATCAGCAGTCTGTCCCGAGCGTCAAAATAGCGGAGGCCTGCGAGGAACTTTTCATGCCGGTAGATTTATCCCAGTTTCACCAAACCTTTTTCGAAGAGGGCTTCGAGGGACTCGGCGTGATGGAATCGGGGCTCCTAGCCTTGGTCCCTGGGAATACCGCCCCCGAGTCCATCAACACCCTCTTTCGCGTAGCGCACTCGATAAAGGGTGGCAGTAGCATGTTTGGGTTCACCGCGATAACCGAATTTACTCATGTTATCGAAACCCTGCTGGACAGGCTAAGGTCGGGGAAGTGCGCAGTCACGCAAGGCATTGTCGATGGTCTCCTCCAAGCCGTCGACTTTCTGAGAACTATGCTGTCGGCTGTGAAAGACGGTAGCGGCCACGACGCCGGTCGGGGCGCCAGGCTCTGCGAGCAATTGGAAAAGCTACTCGAGAACGACAGCCGAGGAAACGCCGCGGCTAGCCTCGCCACAGTCGAGACCGCCGTGACGGACGATGCCGCGCGCGGGTGGCGCGTCATGTTTCGCCCCCATCGGCACCTGTTGACGACGGGAAATGACCCTCTTCGGATGCTCAGAGAGCTGTCCTTACTTGGGGGTCTGGATGTGTCGATCGATGTCTCCAAGCTTCCGCGCTTCCGGGATCTCGATCCCGAGGCGTGTTTTCTCGGCTGGGACCTCATGCTGTACGGGACGATACCGCGTATGCAGGTCGCGGAAATATTCGAGTGGGTTGAGAGCGACTGTGACCTCGAAATAACACCGATGGCGTGGAACACTTTGCAGGCGAATGACGGACTTAGCGGCGAGGTAGTTCCAATACATGGGGATCCCGTGCACCATTTCAGCCGCTTCTCCTTGCCGGCGGCTGGGCCACAGGTGGGTGCGGACGAAACTTATATCGGTGCGGAGCGTAGGATAAATCCACCGCCTGGGGATGCTTCCTCAATCCGAGTCAACATCGAAAAGATCGATGCGCTTATCAACATCGTGGGGGAGCTCGTCATCACGCAGTCGATGCTAAGCCAGATGGGTGAGGACTTCGCGGCCAGCAAGATCGACAAGCTCCGCGACGGTCTGAGCCAGTTGTCGCGCAACACGCGTGAGCTTCAAGAGAGCGTGCTCGGAATCCGCATGTTGCCGATCAGCTTCTCGTTTAATCGCTTCCCGCGTCTCGTGCGCGATATGAGCCGGCAGCTTTGCAAAATGATCGATCTCACGGTCTCGGGTGAGCAAACTGAGATCGACAAGACCGTCCTCGAAAAGCTCAGCGACCCGCTCGTGCATCTCGTCAGGAACTCACTCGATCATGGAATAGAACTCCCCACGGTACGCAAGGCGTGCGGCAAGGACGAGACCGGCCACGTGCATCTCCATGCTTATCACGAAGGCGGAAACATCGTGATCGAGGTCGCGGACGACGGCGCGGGACTGAACAAAGCGAAGCTCCTGCAGCGCGCGCGTGAGCGCGGGATCATTGGCGAGCACGAGGTGCTCGCTGAGGACAGGATCCACGAGCTTATCTTCCAGCCTGGGTTTTCTACCGCCGATATGATCACAGACATCTCGGGCCGCGGGGTCGGCATGGACGTGGTCCGGCGCAATATCAAGGACCTCGGCGGGAGCATCGAAATCAAATCCGAAGAAGGCCTGGGATCGACCTTTACAATCCGCTTGCCGCTAACGCTGGCGATCCTCGATGGCCAGCTGGTTCGGATCGGGCGGCACGTATATATCATTCCGCTGGTCTCGATCGTGGAATCACTCCAAGTCGCTCCGAAGTGCGTCAGCCGGATCGCCGGTAAGGGCGAGATCTACAAGCTGCGCGCGGAATACCTACCGATTATCAGGCTTTATGAGGTGTTCAATGTGGTTCCCGACAGCGAGCGGATAGAGAGAGGGATTTTGGTTGTTGTCGAAGGTGATGGCCAACGCGCGGGTATCTATATCGATGAGCTGCTCGCGCAACAGCAGGTCGTTATTAAGAGTCTGGACACGAACTATGCACGTGTGCCGGGTATTTCCGGGGCAACGATACTCGGCGACGGCACGGTGGCGTTGATCCTTGATGTCCCAGGGGTGGTGGAGTTGTCAAGAAACCTTGTACCGGGCGGAGTTGGAACCGATATCGATGAAGCGGTAGTAAAGGCCGCATAGGAGCGACGCATGAATGTAGAGCAACAGTTAAACGAGACGACCCAGCCTATGCTTACGGCAGCGGGTCAATATTTGACCTTTATCCTCGCCGGCACGGAATACGGCGTTGATATCCTCCGTGTGCAGGAGATCAAAGGCTGGGATACGGCTACGGAGATCCCCAACACGCCGGAGTACGTTCGCGGCATCATCAATCTCCGCGGCACCATCGTGCCCATCGTCGATTTACGGAAAAGATTTCATATGGAAGCGGTGGCCTATGGCAATACCACCGTGGTGGTGGTTCTCAAGGTCAAGGGTGCGGGGGGCGAACGTACCATGGGATTCGTCGTGGACGCCGTATCGGATGTCTACAATGTAACCATTGACCAGATCAGGACGGCGCCCGATTTTGGCACCTCGGTGAGCACCGAATTTGTTAAAGGGCTTGCCGCGGTCGGGGACAAAATGGTGATTCTGCTCGATATCGACCAGTTGGTCCATACGAGCATCGCGATGACTGAACGAGCCGTTGCCCATTAAGGCGGATCTCAAGCCACGCGGTGATACCTAGAAATCGTATACGCCGGTTCGATCCGGAGAGGACAATATACCATGAGACTGAAATTCTACGATGAATTATTCCTTGGGAAGAAGCTATTTATCCTGGCAATGTTGTTCGCCCTGCCCTCGCTTTATCTTCTGTACGAACAAGCGTCGGTTCAGCACTATGGCGTCGCCGGCGGTATCGCTTTCTGCTTGGCCCTGGGCGTGTGGCTGTATTTCCATGTGATCGATATTTTCGTCAGGCCCTTCGAAGGCGCGATCCGGATCCTGGAGAAGGTCGCTAACGGCCAGCTTGACAACGAATTTACCGTCGACACCCGTGACGAGGTCGGCTGGCTTCTGCATACCATCAAGACCACGCAAAAGGGCTTAGCGCAGTTGGCGGTGGAGGCGCGCTCGGTGTCCCATGCCGTCCAAAAGGGGTCCCAAGAGATCGCCCAAGGTAATACAGATCTCTCCCAGCGCATCGAAGAGCAGGCCGCCAGCCTTGAAGAGACCGCGTCCAGCATGGAAGAGCTTACCAGCACGGTACGCCAGAATGCCGATAATGCCCAACAAGCGAACCAGCTCGCGGTCGCCGCGCGCGAGCACGCGGAGAAAGGCGGGGAGGTGGTCGGCAAAGCCGTGGCGGCGATGAGCGAAATCAATACCTCCGCGAAGCGGATCGCCGACATCATTGGGGTGATTGATGAGATTGCCTTTCAGACCAACCTGTTGGCCCTGAACGCGGCGGTGGAAGCGGCGCGCGCTGGAGAGCAGGGACGTGGATTCGCGGTGGTGGCTGGCGAGGTACGCAATCTGGCGCAACGGAGCGCGGAGGCCGCCAAGGAAATCAAGGTCCTCATCCAGGACAGCGTCA
This sequence comes from Gammaproteobacteria bacterium, assembly GCA_050740575.1. Classification (GTDB taxonomy): domain Bacteria; phylum Pseudomonadota; class Gammaproteobacteria; order JACCXJ01; family JACCXJ01; genus USCg-Taylor. The sequence continues at coordinate 24,999 of JBOIDM010000347.1, read as the reverse complement.
GAAAGGTGGAGGAAGGCGCACGGCTGGTGGACGCCTCTGGGTCGACGCTCGTGGAGATCGTGACGTGGGTGAAGAAGGTCTCGGCCATCATCGCGGATATCGCGGCGGCCAGCCAGGAGCAGTCGGCGGGGATCGAGCAGGTGAACAGGGGCATCACGCAAATGGACCAGGTGACGCAACAGAATGCGGCGTTCGTGGAGGAGATGGCGTCGGCGAGCCAGTCCATGAATGAGCAAGCCGTACACCTTACCCAGGCGATTCAGTCTTTCAGGCTCAAGGACGATCACGCGGCGCCAGTGGTGCCGGTACCCAAGGAAAGAAAGTCCTTTACGCCCGTGGTCGAGCGGCGTCAATCCCGCCGGCCGTGGAGCACCGAGAAGAACGAGGCCGCGCAAGGGCGGACCGCGGAGAAGAGCGCGGTCAAGCGGGTCGCGGTAGGGCAAGAGAATGCGGAGGGCGGCTGGGAGGAATTTTGACCGTGGTTTTTTCCTAGTAGCTTGTATTAAACCGTGGCCGGAGACTTGACTTCAGCCGCAACAAGGCGCGGGGAGCGACAGCGTGGCGAGAAAGCATGAGGTTGCAGGAAATGAAAACACCGTCAAGGAGACGATTGCGGCGGAACAAACCGTGCCGTGCACAGAGGCCTTCACGGCGGAGGTTGCGGGGACTGATCGCCTAGCCGCGGGATGCACATCTCTGGAAGGCACGGGAACGAGAATGCGGCCCACGGATCCGCCGCGCAAGCCGAAGCGCAGCCGGTCGGCCGGAAAGGGGCGCAACGACAGGCTAGCCGCTGCCGGGCCCGTGGATCCCATCCTCGATCTGGGCGAGAGACTCACGATCGCTAGAGCGGGCGAGATCAAGGAACGCCTGGCGGCGTATCTGCGAGTGCCCGCCGCGTTTTTGGTTGTGGACGGCTCACGGGTCGCAGCCGTGGATACCGCGGGCTTGCAGTTGCTGACAGTTTTTTGTCATGAGATGCGCGAGCGGGGGGTCGAGGTGGTATGGCGCGAAGCGAGCGCGATCTTGCGGCAAGGCGCCGCGACCTTGGGATTAGTAAAACGCCTGCGGTTGCATGAGCTTTAGGAAACGTTCGCCCACGAGGGGCGCTTGGTAGCGAAAGAATCTCAAATGCAACCTCGGACCGTGCTGGCCAACGATGAAACGATGCTCGACGGAATTCACCGCGAAGCGCACGAACGCATATTGAGCGATGTGCGTGAGGCCGTCGGGCTACTGCATGTTGCCGTTGCGCAGATCGATGTGACAATGCACGAGGGTGATATGTCTGTCGCGGTCTTGTCGGGAGCTTTATCTTCCATCGCTGCCGGGCTCAAAAGCCTGGAGCAGTGCGCGCAGGAGAGTTCTTCCGGCGGGGAGCCCGCCTGGAACATGTCGGCATCATGCTCAACCCTGGCTAGCAAGGCGGAGGCGGCGATCATGGCGATCCAGTTCTATGATGCCATGACGCAGAAGCTGACCCACATATCGGGAAACCTTTGGGCGCTCGCCGATCTCATGGCGGACCCAGGCCGGGTCCGCCGCCCATGCGAATGGCACGACTTGCGGCAGCGTACCCGTTCGCGGTTCACGATGGAAAGCGAGCGACGGGTGTTCGATGCGCTCATGCGCGGGATGCCAATGGAGGAGGCCGTACGCGCCGCCATAGGCACTGAGCCACCGCCCGCGGGAGCCATCGATCTTTTCTGAGCGGCGGACCAAGATGAATGTATATGCGGCAACGGCTAAGCTGGAGCGGGAGTTCGCGTTCAACGACAAGCATTTCGATCTGTTACGGGGATGCGTGCGCGAGCACACCGGAATCGCGCTCTCCGATGCCAAGCGGGAGCTGGTCTATGGCCGCTTGTCGCGCAGGCTCCGCAACCTCGGCATTGATAATTTCGATGCGTACTGCTCGCTCATTGCCGCCGGCGATCAAGAAGAGATCGCCCACTTCATCAATGCCCTCACCACCAACCTCACCGCCTTCTTTCGCGAGTCGCATCACTTCGATCATTTGGCCGCGCTGCTGCCGAGTTTAATCGAGAAGAATAAGGGCACCCGGCGGCTGCGGATCTGGTCGGCGGGCTGCTCTACCGGGGAGGAAGCGTATTCGATTGCCATCACGGTACGGGAAACGATTGGCGATCAACCTGGTTGGGACGTGAAAATCTTGGCGACGGATATCGATTCTAATGTCCTCGCGGCAGCCGCGAATGGGGTTTATCACCCGAAGCGGGCGGACGGGTTGTCCCGGGAGCGTTTAAGTCGTTGGTTTCTGCGCGGCCAGGGGAAAGACGCGGGGATGCTCCGGGTGGTTCCCGATCTTCAGAAACTCATCACTTTCCGCCAGCTTAACCTCATGCAGCCGTGGCCGCTCCGCGGCCCTTTTGATGTTCTCTTTTGCCGCAACGTCGTCATCTACTTCGGCAAGGAGACCCAACGGGTGTTGTTCAGCCGCTTTGCCGACGTACTGGCGTCGGGCGGCACTCTTTTCATCGGTCACTCGGAGTCCTTGTTCAAAGTCAGCGAGCGTTTCAAGCTTTTGGGCAAGACGGCCTACCAAAAGATCCTGTGATATGCAAGCACACGCGCTGATCACTGTCCGACAACCGCCATCCCCGCTGCCTGGCTTTGCACACATCAATCGCTATTGGGACAGCTTGCATCAGCGGTACGCCGCCAAAATCCTGCCCGGGGAATACTATGTTACCCGTCGCGAGGAGGTGATCGTCACGGTCCTCGGATCATGCATTTCGGCGTGCATCCGCTGCCGTGCGACCGGGATCGGCGGCATGAACCATTTCATGTTGCCCCACAGCGGCGCGAACGGCGACGGCGCGTGGGCCGCCACCACGGTAAACGCGGCGACGCGTTATGGCAACTATGCGATGGAGCATATGATCAACGATCTCCTGAAAAACGGGGCTAGCCGCAAATACCTCGAGGTCAAGATCGTCGGCGGCGGCCGGGTTTTGGAGCAGATGACCGATGTCGGACAGCAGAACATCCAGTTCGTCAAGGCCTATTTGCAGACGGAGGGTCTCAGCGTCAGTGGCGAGGACGTCGGCGATATCTATCCACGCAAGGTGTACTACGATCCGCTGAGCGGCAAGGTGTCGGTGAAAAAATTACGGTCGCTGAAGAACACTACTATATTCGAGCGTGAGGCCGAGTATCGGCATCAAATCGAGAGCGTGCGGGTGGGCGGCGAGATCGAGTTTTTTTAACGGGGCGATGCGATGAGCAAGATACGGGTGGTGGTCGTCGATGACTCGGCGGTAGCGCGCAAGGTCTTAACTGAGATCCTCAAATCGGACCCTGGCATTGAAGTCGTCGGCGTGGCTTCTGATCCCTGCCTGGCGCGCGATAAGATAAAAAAACTCAATCCGCATGTGATTACCCTCGATGTGGAAATGCCGGGCATGAACGGGATCACGTTTCTCAGAAATCTCATGCGCCTGCGGCCCATGCCGGTGGTAATGGTCTCCTCCCTCACGAAAGAGGGGGCGGAGGTCACGCTCGATGCAATGGACTTTGGGGCGGTGGATTTCGTGACCAAGCCGGCGCTGGATCTCACCGATCCGCACGCAAACTTCGGGGAAGACCTGATCGAAAAAGTTAAGACTGCTGCGGGTGCCCGGGTTCGGCGTTACGCCTGGGACGTTGCCTTACCCGAGGTCGCGCCGAAGTTCAGCGCAGACGCGGTACTGCTAAAAAAACCGGCAAGCAGGCCTTTCAAGACCAGCGAGAAAATCATCGCGATCGGGGCCTCGACAGGTGGCACCGAGGCCGTCAAGGAGATACTCGCCGATATGCCCGCCGATGCTCCGGCCATCGTCGTCACTCAACATATTCCGAAGGCTTTCAGCGGGCCGTTTGCACAGCGGATGAACAAGATTTCTGCTATGGCCGTGCTCGAAGCCGAGGACGGTCAACGGATCGTTCCGGGCCATGCCTACATCGCCCCGGGCAGCCACCATCTCCTGGTGCAGCGGGACGGAACACACTATGTATGCCACTTGCACGACGGCCCGGCGGTCAACCGGCATCGACCTTCGGTCGATGTGCTGTTCCGCTCGGTGGCCCAGAACGTGGGCACCAATGCGGTGGGCGTGATCTTAACGGGGATGGGGGTCGACGGCGCCGCGGGATTAAAAGAGCTGCACGACAGCGGCGCGCCGACCCTGGCCCAAGATGAGAACACCGCCGTTGTCTGGGGCATGCCGGGCGAGGCGGTCAAGCTCGGCGGTGTCGATCATATTCTACCGTTACAGCGCATCGGTGCTGAGCTACTAAGGTTGGTTAAACAACTTTAAGTTGTGTAGCCTCAAGCAACCGCACTTCGTCCGTTCGATGTGCCAGCGAATTCAGCGACGAACGGGAAACGTAGTTGTGCCTTGAATCTGCCGATGACATTAAATTTCTATGCCGCATTATATATGCTGCTCCACCCCCGTTCCGTCGGGCGCAGATGGGCACTCACATCCTCACTGCGGATCTCCGAAAACGGGGAAGTCGGAGAACGATACCGCTCCGTCTGCAGCGACCAAAGCAGGTTTGCACGCATCCAAGCTTTCATCCCGTGCACATAGGTGTGCAGCCGCTCGTCGCCCCGGATCTCCGGCAACAGATCCTGTTCGTGAGCGATGAATGCCTCGACTGCGTTATTGATCAAACTGACTGCTTGACTCGTGGCTTCTGTAAGCGAGAGCGACCGGTGTAGCATCAGCACGTCCATGAGATTATTGGGATTACGCTGTTTCAATACCTCTTTTTCGTAGGAAAAGATATCGTTGGTAAAGGCCACGACCTGAGTAGACAGGCGTCTGAGAGTTTGAAAACGCGCATCGCTGAGGATCTCAGTGGGAAGTTCTAGCCCTTCCGCGGTAATCTCGATCAAGTCCTGACAGGTGTAGACTGCCGAGTCGTATTGCCTCTGGAGCAAATAAGACTCGACATCGGGTGTCGTTCCATACGTCCAATTATCTGCCGCCGTGAGGGTGCCTCTGAAGAGATAATCTTCCACGTCCTCCAAGAATCTCCTCAGCCAGGCCTCAGTCGCGAACTGAACTAGCCGATGTCTGACATCCAGGGTAAACACTTCAAAACCGGCGGCATTGGCACGCAACGTTCCGGTTCTCAGCACATCCAGGCACACTTCCATATAGCCGCGAAGCTTCAGCGGCTCTTGGCCCACCTCCGCTTGCTCATCGGCCTGATCATCGAAGAAAAAGAGCCACACGAGCCAGTCGTTGCAAACCTTGAAGCGTTCTAATGTCGCGTTAGGATAAGCAAACCCCGACAGCAAGGCAAAGCGGTTGGCGTCGAATCGCTGAACTTGATCGGGGGTGATTAGCTCAAGCTTTAGAGCGAGTGCTCTCGTGGCTTGGTGGGCCGCATCGGTGCAGGCATTCGCCGTCGCTGGCCAGGACGATGGAACTATCAAGTTTGAAGGACCTAACATACGCGGTATCTCCTCTGACCACCGGTTACGAGCGAACTCTGATTCCGATCACGACTTGTTCGTGAGCGCCAGGCGTGCATGCCCGGAATTTCGGGTCATAGATTAATCAACGGTGCACGTCGTTGGGCCTTGGACTAAGTGCGTCCCGATGGCAATTTCTTGACACCTTTTGATCCAACGATCATCATAAAACTGCTGTATATCTATTCAAAGCGATGCCCCACGGACACGATCCTCTTCATCCAGAGCTTCATTACCACCAGTATCCGTGGCATCCTCCAGACCGGCTCCCAAGCTTCGATTGCTCGGCGCGTCCGCGGGACGGCCGAGGTAAAACCCCTGGACAAAATCCACGCCCATCCCCTTCAGCAGCGCCAGCGTAGCGGTGTCCTCGATGCCCTTGCCGACAACCTTTTTGCCATATTCGTGCACCATCATCGTGATGGCGCGGACAAAATTCCGAACGCGCGTGTCCGTGGCCAGGCCCTTCACCAGGGAGAGGTCGAGCTTTATATACGTGATCGGCAGGTCCTTTAAGTAATTTGACGTATTAAACCCCGTCCCGGCGTCGTCCATAGCAAAGCAGAATCCGTGCCCTGTTATTTTCTCCATGATACTCTTGGCTTTTGCGAGATCCGTGACTACCACAGTTTCGGTAACCTCGAGAATTAAACGCACGGGATCCATGCGCTGCGTCCGCGCCGCTTGCACCAGTGATTCTACCCAACGCGTATCGTTCCAGACCGCTGCCGAGAGATTGATCGAGAGGCGCAATGTGGGATCGGCGCGAAGTACATCGAGTGCGGCTCGCACGACGGCGTAGTCGATCTCGGAGTTTAGCCCAGAGCGTTGTGCGGCGGGGAGGAACTCGCCCGGGAAGGCGACGCGGCCGTCCGCCATCCTGAGCCGCAGCAGCGCCTCGTGGTGTGCGGTTACTCCCGTCGCCGTATCCGACACCGGTTGATAATCAAATAATATGTGGCTCTCGGCAAGCGCGCGGGTGAGGACGTTCTTCCAGTATATGCCTTGCGCCAGCGCTTGGTCGTCCTCGTAGGCGAAGACCGCTGCACGCCCGCGTCCCGCCCGTTTTGCCTCGTACATCGCCGCATCGGCGTTGGCCATGATCTCTTCCACATTGAGGCCGTGATCCGGAAGGAGGGCGATGCCGATGCTGGCCTTGATGTGATAACGCTTATCACTATGAACGAAAGGCGTTTCGGCCAGGCGCTCATTGAACTGGTGCGCGAAGGTCTCGGCGCCCGAAGCGTCGGTGTTCGGGAGGAGCACGGCGAATTCGTCGCCGCCGAGGCGGGCGACGACATCTGATTTCCGGGCGCGGGAGTTTAACTCCTCTCCGATCATGCGCAGCAGCGCGTCCCCGGCGGCATGGCCGCTGGTGTCATTGACCTCCTTGAAGTGATCTAGGTCGAAGAGCAGCAGCGCTCCGGTGACCCTGGTTCGGGCCACCTCGTCATAGGTACGGGTGAGATCTTCGAGAAAGCGATGGCGATTGCAGAGGCCCGTCAAGGTATCGTGATTGGCGAGCCAACGCATCCGCTGCTCCGCCTCCACCCGCTCACTCACGTCGAGACCGACCGATACCACGGCCGCATCGTCAGTGTGTTCGCCGTGCAGCCGTGTATGCACCCACAGCACCTGGTGCCGGGTGCCATCGCGCCCCACGAGATCGTGTTCGTGGTCGGCGCGTCGCTGTCCTCTGGCGTAGAGATTGTCGAGTTTGCTTAACACCTCCTGATGCGCTTCGACATCCGCAATGAGGTCCACGAAGCGCCTGCCCTGGAGCTTCACCGTGGAGAACCCCGTGACCTGCGAGGCGAATTTGTTGGCCATTTGGATGATTCCGTGGCGGTTCTGCGTCACCACCAGGACCTGAGCGGCGTCCAGGACCCCTTGCATGAGGTCGCGCTCCTGGGCGAGCTCCCGGTTCTTCGCGGAAAGCGCCTGGCTAGATTCCTCGAGCTGGTGCGAGAGCGTCAACGCCGTGTCGTACAAGAGATCAATCTCGTCACGGGACGATGTGGCCTTTTGCTGTTCCGCCAGGCGCCCGCGGGCCGCGCGGTGCTGCCCTTGCGCGAGCAGTGGCAGCGTTTGGGCGAACCACCGCAGACGCCCGCTCAGCACGCGTACCAGATACAGCAGGAGCAACTCCCCGACCGCCAGCGCACCGGCCGCAGTGAGTAGTCCCCGGCGGGTCGCGCGCTCGATCTCGGCCAAACGCGCGCTCACATCCGAGATGAATAGGATAAAGCCCGGCTCGGTGGGGATGAATTCAGCTAGCGGGAAGCGCTGCACCTCGAAGCTGGTCCCGCGCGACTGTAACAGCCGGCCGCTGTCCAACTCGGCGGGATCGGGGTACTTTGCGCTCAGCTCCTCCATGAACGGGCTCAACCGGACCACATTGGTCAGGGCTGGAACCGCGGACGCCCAGCGGTGCAGGAGGGTGCCGCCATTACCCGCGGCGGGCACGACGATGGCGATATCCGTGCCGGTCAGGGCCCGGAATTCGATGACCAGATCCGCGATCGATTGGCCGAGCCCCATGACCCCGATGTCTTGCCCCTCGGCGAGGACCGGTACGAAGGCGTGCAAGAGGCAGAGCGGCTCGCACCACAAGAAAGTCGCTGGGCGTTCCTCGGCATGGACCTGCGCCAGCGCCGCCCGCAGCCGCTCCTCGGGCAGGTCCGGAGCCTCGGCCGGGGTCCACCGCCATAGTCGCTCCCCGCCGGTGGAGTACAATTCTATGCGCTGCACGTCCATCTCGTAACCGAGGCCTGCGAAACGCGCCGCGGTCGCTGCCGGCAAATTCTTGCCGGGATTGCCGCGCTTGAACGTCTCGACCACGGTTCCCATCGACACGATCGTGCCGCCCAAACGTACCAACCGGTCCGAGATCCCGGCGAACAACCCCGACATCTGCCGGCGGAAGGCCTGGACTTCGGCCACCCGTTGTGCATGATACTGGCGCATCAGGTGGAAATCGCTCAGCCAATAAAACCCGGCGCTCAGCGCGGCCAACAGACAGCTCATCCACAGAAAGCCCTTCCATTGCAGGCCGACGAAGCGCCGGACGGGAGGAGCACGGCCGCATGTTGATAGTGGCTCCGGCGCTCCACGCATCGCTAGAAACGGTATGAGAGCATCACCGCGAGCAGGTCCCAATGACCATCTCCCCCATCACTATCGAGCTGGGGGTTGTCGACCGGGGACAGCCAGCCGGTGCCATGGACATTGTGATACTCCGCGGCGATGAGCCAGTCAGAGGCGAATTCCCAGCGCAGGCCGAAGGTCAGATCCTTAGCGAAGAACCGGTAGCGGGGCAGGCCCGTCACACGGGCCATAGCGCTGCCGTCATGGTCATCGGCGTTGCCGTAGAAGACATCGTAACGCGCGAGCGCCGACCAGCGCGGCATGAAACGGTACTCGGCCTGGAAGTAGTAGCTTTCGGTCGTGTTCTCGCGCAGGAACTTTGGGGAGGGCGGCGGGAACAAGCCCGTGCGTTTGAGGCTGATGCGCTCGTATTCGCTCGTGAAGCTCCAGCTTTCCAGATTCACCTGGGCGGACACAAACGGGGCAAAGGCCTTGATGTTACCCGAGGGCATCGACGGTGAGCTAGATTCGAAGTCACGATCCAAGTCCACGGCGCTGAAGAGCAGCCGCACACGCCCCTCCCGCCATTCGTACCCCGCGCGGCCGATGTACAGAGGGCGACCTCCCAGTGTGCCCTGGGTATTGGGACCGGCCAGGAACGCTGGAGCACCGCCAATATTATCAAGCGGTTCGGCGACGAGAAACTCCGCGCTAAGGGCGTGCTCCCCGAAGCGGTAACGGCCGTACAAGATACCACCGTCGGAGGCGATCTCGGGCGCACGAAAACCCGCTGCGTCGAAATAGATGGACTGGGGCAACGTCACGCCCGGCCGGGTCCAGATGGCGTCCCGCGTCTCGTTATAGAGGGCGATGGGGTTCTTGACCCGTCCGAGGCGCACGCCGGCGGTCGTGGCGTCGCCGAAATCCAGGTGATAGTCCAGATTCGCATAATCCAAGCGGAAATCCTCCTCGTCCGATCCACCGGTATCGCGATAGATGCCCTGGACCGCCAACAGCAGGTTCGGGAACGGGTGTCCCAGGACATTCATGCCCAGCTCGGTGAATTCCAGGCTGCCATCGCCCTGGCTATTGCCGAAAAAGTCATTGCCCGAGGTGTAGGTGTAGCCCTGGCTCAAGAAACCGTGGGCCTGCCAGTCGCCGAAACCAAGGTCGATGGCGCGCGCCCCCAGCGGGTGGCTTAACAGGGCGACAACAAGAGCGGTCGCGGCGCCGGAATGGTATTGCGACTTGATTATTGGACTATACATGTGACCCCCTATTCCTCTACGTAACCGATACCGCCCGGTGTGGCTTCCACCCGGCTGCGCATTTCATCCACACCTTGCACCACTGTGGGAGGCACGCCGGTCCCCGAGTACACCATGCGGTCCCAAGTGGAGCGGAGTTGATAGGGATAGACGCCCAGCACCTCCTTCGTAAACCGGATGTGGATCCCGTGCCGATCAGGCAAGACGAATGCCCGGACCGGCGTGCCGTCCGGCCACTTGGTCTGGCGCGCGAAGAAGATCGCCCGCAACTGCTCGCGGTCGAGAGGCGGGTTAGAATATTTCGAGCCGGTGTACGGTCGTACGATGGAGTCAGCGCTGGCCGGGCCCGCCGGCCAGACCAAAAGCGGCAGGATCCCAGCCAAAAGACAGCGCGCGAGTGCAGACCGCCGCCCACGCCCCGAGTCGAAGCACGAAACACACTTCGTTCGAAGATCGAAACCTGACATGTCCCCTCCCCCCGCGCAATCAATAGTCTAGCACGGGGTTCGTCACTTTCAGCCTGCGGAGCCGTAGTTGCGGTCGGGTATCGTTTCCGCATGACGCGCTCAGGCCCTGCCCCGATAAATCCAGTGACGCATGCATTGTGCCAAGACCTGGACACATGGGCACCGCGCGGCGATGCTTACGCGCCGTGAAATCCAAGCCTCTTAGGATGAGCACGAGAGGCGAGGGGGTCTCCATCCGTGTCAGCGCGAAGCGATAGTTTCCGACGGCGCCGGGGCAGGGTACAAGAAGCAGTGTGCGTGATGAGACTTCGTGAACGCAGCGGCTGCGGGGTATTCAAGCCGGCAAGGCGTAAACACCTTGGGACAGCGCGGGTGAAAGTAGCATCCCGCGGGCGGGTTGGCGGAGGAGGGTAGTGTCCCGCTGAGCCGCACCGTTTCGCGTTTGGTGACTGTATCGACGTGCGGTACGGCCGCGAGCAAGGCCTGGGTATAGGGATGTTTCGGGCTCTCCAAAACCTCATCGGCACGGCCCTGTTCCACGATTCGTCCGAGATACATCACTGCGACGTAGTGGGCGAGATACTCCACGACGGCGATGTTATGCGTAATGAATAGGTAGGAGAGCTTGAGCCGGTTCTGCAGATCTTTCAGTAGGTTCAAGATCTGCGCCTGCACGGAGACATCAAGCGCGCTGGTTGGTTCATCGCAGATGATGAGCCTGGGATCCACGGCCAGCGCCCGCGCGATGCAGATCCGTTGGCGCTGTCCGCCCGAGAACTCGTGCGGATAGCGCTGCTTGGCGTCGGGGTGGAGCCCGACTTGTTGCAGTAGCTCATCGATACGACGCGGCCGATCCAAGCCGCCGGTGTTCTGAGCGCGCATGCCTTCCTCGATGATCTCGGCGACCGTCATGCGCGGATTCAGCGAGGCGTAGGGATCCTGGAATATGATCTGGATCTCCCGCCGCCGTCGGCGAAAGGATTCTCCGCTGAGCGAGCGCAGGTCCTCGCCATCGAACCGGAGGTTCCCCGAGGTGATGGGCACCAACCTCAGGATCCCTTTGCCCGCGGTAGTCTTCCCGCAGCCGGATTCTCCGACCAAGGCGAGCGTCGTTCCCCGTCCGATGCTGAGTGATACGCCGTCCACGGCGCGCACGTAGCCCACGGTGCGGCGCATGAACCCCCGCCGGATCGGGAAAAAGATCGTGAGATCGTTGACCGACAGCAGCGCCGGGCCAAGCTCCGACGGACCCTGTAATTTAGGGTCCGGCACCCTCGTGGCCGCCATGGACGGGCGTTGAAGGGGAGCGGACTCGGCCGTGTAAAGGTGGCAGCGAACCGTGCGCTCGCCCTCTATCGCCGCTAACGCGGGCACCGATAGACGGCACTCTTCCCATGCGTAGCCACAGCGCGGCGCGAAACGACAGCCCGTGAAGCGTTGCGTCAACCGCGGCACGACGCCGGCAATCACCGCCAGCTCCGTACCGCGCTTTGAGATTGCCGGAACGGAATGGAAAAGCTTCTGCGAATAGGGATGGGCGGGGGAATGAATAAACGACTCGCGATCGGCTTGCTCGACGATCTGTCCGGCATACATGACCGCGACCCGATCGGCGACCTGAGCGACGACACCGAGATCGTGAGTGATAAGCAGGATCGCCATGCCCAGATCTTTTTGCAGCGCCTTCAATAGATCTAGGATCTGCGCTTGAATGGTGACATCGAGCGCGGTGGTCGGTTCGTCCGCGACCAAGAGATCGGGGGCCGTGCCGATCGCAATGGCGATCATGACGCGTTGTTTCATGCCGCCCGACAACTGATGCGGGTAATCGCCTAAGCGCCGCTGCGGGTCCGAGATCCCCACGGCATCGAGTAATTCGAGCGCGCGCGCAGCTAGCGCCCGGCCGCGCAGGCCGCCGTGCCGCGCGAGTGTTTCGGTAATTTGCGCGCCCACGTTCATGACTGGATTGAGCGAGCTCTGAGGCTCTTGAAAAATCATGCTGATCCGCGCCCCGCGGATAACGCTCATCTCGGCCTCGGTGAGTTCCAGCAGATCCCGCCCGTGGAGCCGGATCCGGCCCGAGACGATGTGTCCGCCGGGAGGTAGCAATCTCAGGAGCGAGAGGGCCGTCATCGACTTGCCGCATCCCGATTCACCGAGTAACGCGAAGGTTTCGCCCTGATGGATGTGGAAATCGATGCCATCGACCGCACGTACCGGGCTCGTTCCGGCGCCGATCCAGGTGCGCAGATCTGAAACTTCGAGTAGGGAAGCGGTCATGTTGAGCGGACGTGTCGCCTCTCGACGTTACGGCAGCGCCATGGACTCGGAGTTTATGAAGAAATCGAAGCGGGCGGGCTGCGCAGTAGATGTATTCACAAGCTCTCAGGCGTTTTCCGGAGGCACCACGCGCGGGCGGCGGTGTTCATCCAGTGCGACGTAGGTGAGCACGGCTTGGGTCACTTTAATGCATTTGGCTTGGGCGGGGTTACGTTCGGCGTAGACCTCGACCTGGACCGTGATCGAAGTGCGCCCAACGCGCAACACCTCGGCGTAACAGCTCACGAGATCCCCGACAAACACCGGCTCATGGAACTCCACGGAGTTGACGGCGACCGTGGTGATCGGCCCGCGCGCGCGCCGGATGGCGGCAATGCTCCCCGCGATGTCGATGTGCGAGAGGATCCAGCCGCCGAAGATGTTACCGGCGTAATTGGTATCCGCCGGCATGGGTACGATCCTCAAGGTCGGCTCCTTCCCCGCCGGAAGGCTAACCGGATCGGAGAGAGTCCTGCTTCCCGGTGTGTTGATTCCGGGCACGGGCGCTCAATAGATGACAAATAAGTTGAAGACGCTAGGTTTCAGCTGGATCTCCTTGACCTTTAGCGTAGCTTCCGCCACACAGCTCGCGTTTTCACTACCCTGCGTTCCTTCAGCCACCGCGGTGATCGCCAACGAGGCTTTACATTGTTGTCCGGGCTGGAGTGAAATTAAGTGCTTCTTCGTAATTGAGGCGAATCCCCCCGAAGCAGGGTTAAGCTTGTTGCCCGAGGAATCTTGCGTCGCTTGAGCGACCGTTTTCGTCTTATTATTAATGCGCAACTCAACCATGATTTTCGCCTGACCGCCGCTTGGGGCCACGCTAAGACGGCCGCGGTAGTCGTAGATGCCCACGACATAGTAACGCCCCGGTTTCCTTGCCTTGACCTCGAACTCGTGACCGAGCAGGGATGTCGCTTGCGCTCGCCCGGCCCCGGCGACGCTTGCCGAGACCTTGATCTGCCCGTTGGTCGCGTCTTCTTCGTGGGTGGCACTGTTGGCGGGCGAACTGCTGTCCGCGCTGCCCTCGGCAAGGGTAAGTTTCGGAGGGCGTATCACTAAGGTTCTGGCATCCAATATCATGAGGATGAAGAACGCGACAAGCGAAAGGGAAAAGAAAGCGAAAAGTGAGAAGAGTTCCATGCGCGATCTCCGGTTAATTATTTTTCAAATACCCCGAACCAAGCCATCATTCCTAGCCGTCATCTAGATTCGTTAACCGCACTGTTTCGGTAACGGGTTGGCTAAAAGTAAAAGTATCATGTGCGCATAACTGTTCCAACGGATGGCGGCGCGGAGCATGGGCCGGCGTTGCATCTTTCCTAAAGCGCGTGGGTTTCGAGATTCAAGCCCGCACAGGTGCGCAATGACGCGGAGCTAGCGACGATCGCCGTGCTCGCGGCCCCCTTGACAAGGTAGGTTTGCGCCACGCGCTGTAGATCCGCGACCGTGGTTCGGAGCACTCGCTGCCGCAGGCGCCGCCGATACTCGGGCGAGCGTCCAAAGAGCCCGGCGGCGAAGGTTCGAATCGCCTCGCCGGCGGGTGAGCTCGGGCGATCGAGCGCACCGATCACCCCCAGGATCGCTTCTTCGAGTTTCTCGTAGCCGTGACCGTTTCCTTGCAGCCATTCCAACGCGGTATCGAACGCTTCCAAGGTTTTCATGACGCGCGGGTCGCGATAGGAAAAGAACTTGAAGGCCCCGGTGTCCCCATCGTAGGCGGCGCCTGAACCGTAGGCCCCGCCTTGCTCGCGGATCGCCCGGTGCAAATAACCGTTGTGCAGGAAGCGGCCGAGCACGATCAAGGCCGCGGCGTCTTCGTGGTCGGCGGGGACGGCGGGATAGGCGCGCGCGCAAAAATTTACCTCCGTATTCGTGATCCAGGCTTCATTCACGCTGGACGGCTCAATGCTGAACGAAAATGGCCTCGAAGCGTGTGCCGACGGTTGGAAGGAGGCCCATTGCGATGCGAGGATTTCGCGCACCCCGGCGAGGTGTTTCTCCTCGCCCACGACGAGTAGTTGCGGAGCGGAGAGGGTAAGGCGCTCATGGATGTGTTTGAGACGGGCTGAGAATTCTTCCAGTTTATCCTGGCTCTCGATCGCCCGCTCCAAGGCCTTGAGATCGCGCAGCCCCACGAGGCCATCCCAGCGGTGGGAAAGCGCCGCCGCCGGGCCAAATCCAGCACAGGCGGCGGTCATTGCGAGCACATGGCCCTGGTCGGTCACCGCAGATTCACGCGCGGCCCGGATTTGCGCGATGAGCTCTCGCAACCGCGCCAGCTCGTCGAATCGGGCCGTATAAAAAGCATCGCGCAGCAGTTGTGCGAGCCCTCCGTGGTTGCGGGCTAGGCAGTTCGATGAAAGCTGATAGTAGGCGAGGACCCGCTGGACGTTCCGGATCTCGGCACGCAGCGCACAATGCGCGGCGATACCCCCGCTTATCGCGGCTTGATGGGTCTGCGCAGCGAGGTAATCCTTCTCACCGTAACCGAGCTCGGTTACGCAGTTGCAATAGAGGCTCAACAATCCAAGCTCCTCGGGCTCCAGCGCCGGGAGCTCCACGGTGATCTCTTCATACACGAGGCCGTTGGTTCCCTGGCGAAACCAGGTAACCGGAACATTGCCGAGGTGTGTGCGTTCGCTCGCGGGGACCTTAAAATCGGCCGGGATGTCTTCGACACCGACTTTCGGCAGCAGGGCGGCGTCGGGCGCTTGTTGCTGGCGGTCCTTTAATGCCGCCGCGTGCGCAATGATTCGGGATTTCTCGGCAACGCTGAGCGACTGCTTCGTGGCCGCCAGCCGGCTTTTGAGCTGCGCGGTGTGGCGCGCGTTGAAGCCGGGATCCGGAATCATCGTCACTCGCACTCGATGCGGATTGTCTCTCAGCCACTCGCGGGCCAGGCCCGGAATAAAATCGGGCCGTTCGATCGCCGCCCGCAAATACTCCAGGATGGGATCGACGGCGAGGGCGGCGATCGCATCCCCCCCATGCAAGGCTACCGGAAGGGACGCCGCCAGCAACTGTAGCCCGTACGGATAGCGGCCGCCGCGGATCTCGCGCTGCGAAAGCTCCATTTGATGGAGGACCGCGGCTGCGAACTCCTGCTCGACACCTTTCTCGGCGACCTCTCGAATCACCTTCATTACCGTCTCCTCGACGGCCTCGGCGTGCTCGGGATCCGAACCTTCGACGCCACACACGAACGTCGCCTCGCGATTGCCTGCGTCGAGCCCGCAAAGCTCCGAAGGTGCCGCGGCCAGCGGGCATCTCTCCAGGGCGTGCCGTAAGGGTGAAGCGCTATGATCGAGCAATACGCCCGCCAGCAGCTGCGTCTCCATGGTTTGTTGAAGGTCGGTGGTGTTGTTGAGCAGCCAGCCGAACACGATATGTGTCTTGCTCCCTGTGGGTTCTTCGCCGTTGACCGGGTAAGGGATCGTGAGTGCGCGCGGCGCGGCGTAGCGCTGCTCGTCGCGGATCCCATTCGCCACGCTGCGGGCGGTAAAATGCTTTAAGGCACACTCGTGGAAATGCGCCTGATGCTCGCGGACGTCAAAATCACCATAGGTGCAGAAATAGGCGTTCGAGGGGTGATAAAAGCGTGCGTGGAATTCCCGCAACTGCGGCCAGGTCAACTCCGGGATCGCTTCGGGATCGCCGCCGCTATTGTGATGATAGGGGGTGGTCGGGAAGATCGCCGCGCTGAGCGCGTACCAGAGGCGGGTGGTAGGCGCGCTTAGGGCGCCTTTCATTTCGTTGTAAACGACGCCCTTGTACACCAGCTCGCTCGCCGGATCATCGGCGACCTCGAATTCCAAGCGGTGGCCTTCCTGGGCGAAGTCGAGCTCATCGAGGGTGGGAAAAAATACCGCGTCCAAGTAGACCCGCAGCAGGTTGTCGAAGTCCTTCTTGTTCTGGGTGGCGAAGGGGTATGCTGTCCAATCGCTGCTCGTGAAAGCGTTCATGAAGGTGTTGAGCGAACGCCGTGTCATCATGAAAAAAGGATCCCGTACCGGGAAGCGTCGGCTGCCGCAGAGCGCGGTATGCTCGAGGATGTGAGCCACGCCCGTGGAATCTCGCGGGAGGGTCCGAAACCCGACGATAAAGGCGTTGTTGCTATCGTTCGCGCTCAAGTGCAAGTGCCGGGCGCCGGTCATCTCGTGCCGGTACTCCTGGGCTTCGAGGTTCAAGGACTCGATGCGCTGATCGCGTATTAATTCAAAGGATGACATAGTGCCTCTAGCCCGCATGCTGTTCTAGAAACTTCTCGGCGTCCAGAGCCGCCATGCAGCCCGAGCCGGCCGAGGTTACCGCCTGACGATAGATCGGATCGCTCACATCGCCGGCGGCGAAGACGCCGGGAACACTGGTCGCCGTTGCCGATCCGCGGCTGCCGCCGTTGACGACAATATACCCGTTTTCCATCCGCAATTGACCCTCGAACATGGCTGTGTTGGGCAAATGCCCGATCGCAATGAAAACCCCGCGCAGCGCGAGCTCTTTCGTGCTTGCGTCTAGGGTGCTTTTGATCCTTATCCCGTTAACGCCCGTCTCATCCCCGAGGATTTCCTCCACCGTATGGTTCCACAACACACTGACGTTGCCGCCCTCGGTCTTTCCCATGAGGCGCTTGCTCAGGATCTTCTCCGCGCGAAACCGGTCCCGGCGATGGATCACGGTGACTTGGGATGCCAGGTTGGATAGGTATAGCGCTTCTTCGACGGCGGTGTTACCGCCGCCGATGACAGCCACCGCTTGACCCTTGAAGAAGAATCCATCGCAGGTGGCGCACGCCGATACCCCGCGGCCCCGAAAGGTTTGCTCCGAACCCAAGCCAAGGTACTTGGCGGAGGCGCCGGTGGCGATGATGAGAGCGTCACAGGTGTAGGTCGCGCTATCGCCCGTCAACGTAAAGGGCCGCTGACCCAGGTCCGCCATGACGATATGGTCGAAGATGACCTCGGTCGCGAAGCGTTCCGCATGTTTGCGCATACGTTCCATGAGATCCGGTCCCTGCAGCCCGTGCTCATCGCCGGGCCAGTTGTCGACGTCGGTGGTGGTCGTCAACTGCCCGCCCGGCTCGAGGCCGGCGACGACCACGGGGTCGAGCGCGGCGCGCGCGGCGTAGATCGCGGCGGAATAACCGGCGGGTCCGGAGCCCAGAATCAATAAACGGCAGTGTTTGGTCATTAACATTTATTCTCCGCGATCTTGCCGCGGGAACCTTTTTTCTTGACCCGGCGGCATCCGGCGCGGGCGCATAGTGTACACGCCCCGTGTCCTTAGCTCCTAAACCGGCGGCAATCCTTTAACCCCGGGGCGGTGGGCGTCTATTCATGCATCCGAACCCTTTGGCGTTCGCGGCTCAGCGTCCTCGCCGTGCTTGAATAAGGGCAGCAGGACCAGGCCGAGCTCATAGAGTAACCACAGCGGTATCGCTAGCAAGGTCTGAGAGATGACATCCGGCGGCGTCAGCACCATCCCCACCACGAAGGCGCCGACGATGATGTAGGGGCGCTTCGCGCGCAGATCTTCCTTGGTTGCAATGCCCGTATGCACCAGGAGTACCGTGGCCAGCGGGACTTGAAACGCGGCCCCGAATGCAAAGAACATGGTCAAGACAAAGTCCAGATAGCGCCCGATGTCGGTCATGATCAAAACGCCCTCCGGAGCCGAGGCGGAGAAAAAGGCGAACATCACCGGGAAGACCACGACATAGGCGAACGCGATGCCGCAATAGAACAAGACGGAGCTGGAGATTAAGAGCGGTAGGACCAGTCTCCGCTCATGGCGATAGAGACCCGGCGCCACGAAGGCCCAGACCTGGTGCAACACATACGGCATCGCCAGGAAAGCGGAGACCACGAGGGTCAGCTTAAAGGGTGCGAAGAAGGGGGAGGTCACCTCAGTCGCGATCATGGCCGACCCTTGCGGCATTTGGGCTATCAGCGGAAGCGCCAGCAAGTGGTAGATATCAGCGGCGAAATAGCAGAGCGAGAGGAAAATCAACAACACCGCGCCGATCCCGCGCAGGAGCCGCGTTCGCAATTCAACCAGATGCGAGATGAAGGGCTGTTCCTCCTCCTCCGGAGCGTCAGGGGGCGCTGTCGCCATGTTCCTGGCGGCCTGGCGCCGCAGGCGCTCGCGACGCCGATACCGGGCTGGATGGTGCGGCGAGATCCGGGGGCGCGGCCAGGCCGGTCTTGGATGGGTAGCTCCCGCCGAGTTGTTTGAGGTCTTCCAGCTCCAGCTCTCTTTTTACCTCTTCCTTGACCGTCGCCAGGGTCCGTCTCGCCGTCGCGACCCACAGGCCCGCCGTGCGCGCGGCGCGCGGAAGCTTCTCGGGTCCGAGCACGACGAGCGCCACGACCCCCACCAGGCACAACTCCCAAAACCCGATGTCGAACATGCGCTAGGGCCGATCGTTGCGTTTCTCGGCCGGGGCGACGTCCGGATCGGCGCCGCTCGAGGGTGCGTCGGCGGCCTCCTCGCTCTCGGCGGTGGCTTTTCTGAAGCTATTGATGGCAGCCCCGAGATCCGTGCCGATGTTGCGCAGTTTTTTAGTGCCAAACAAGAGCGCCACGATCGCTAATACGATCAGTAGTTCCGAAACCCCTATGCCCATGGAACGGATCTCCTCTTAAATGAATAATTAAGCCCCGCGCTGGGCGCACATGTGCGCCCCTTCACTCCTGCTTCGATCGCTTTTCCTTTTCGTCGATGCCCGACTGTCCGAAACGCCGATCGAGCTCGGCCAGCACTTCGCCCGGCCCGCTGCCAGCCGCCGCTAACATGACCAAACTATGAAACCAGAGATCCGCGGTTTCATGGATGAGCTGGTGGCGATCACCGCTCTTGGCCGCGAGTATGGTTTCGACGGCTTCCTCACCTACCTTCCGCAAGATTGCGTCGAGCCCCTGCGCGTATAGGCTCGCGACGTAGGACCCGCTTGGCGGGGCGCCCTTGCGCGCCTCGATCACAGCAGCGAGCCGGTCCAGGACGTTGCTCATGATACCGGCTACATCTTATCGTCGATGAAGTGCCCTATGCACTCTTATCGCTGGCCGTAGATCCGCGCCGGGTCCTTGAGGATCGCGCCATCGGCAATCCAGCGATCCTGATCGAGGCGCTCGAAGAAGCAACTGTGCCTGCCAGTGTGACAGGCGATGCCGCCCG
This sequence comes from Gammaproteobacteria bacterium, assembly GCA_050740575.1. GTDB lineage: Bacteria > Pseudomonadota > Gammaproteobacteria > JACCXJ01 > JACCXJ01 > USCg-Taylor. The sequence goes on along the minus strand of JBOIDM010000347.1, from coordinate 5,194 downwards.
CTTGTTCCACGATCAGGAGCACGGCGTCGCGGTCACAATCCAGACGGATCTCGACCACTTGCTGGGTGTGGCCGGATCGCTCGCCCTTGCGCCAAAGCGTCTTTCGGGAGCGCGACCAATAGAAGGCCTGCTTCTTCTCGGCGGTGAGACGCAGTGCCTCGCGATTCATCCATGCCAGCATAAGGACCTTCCCCGAGCCCGATTCCTGCGTTACCACGGGCGCCAGGCCGTCTTCGCTCCAGGCGATGCGATCCAGCCATTCTGTCGAATGCGACGTGATCTTGCTTTGCATGGTGCTCACGATAGCTTAAAGGCGGACCTCGATGCCAGCGTCGCGCATCCGTTGCTTTGCGGCGTGCACTGTGTACAAACCGAAATGGAAGATACTGGCGGCGAGCAGTGCATCGGCTTTCCCAATACAGACGCCGTCCACCAGGTGATCGAGGTTGCCCACGCCCCCCGAGGCGATGACCGGGATCCGCACCGCGTCGGCGATCGCGCGTGTCAGGCTGAGATCGAATCCGTCGCGGGTGCCGTCGCGGTCCATGCTGGTCAGCAAGAGTTCTCCTGCCCCCAACTGTTCCATCTTGGCCGCCCATGCGCGGGCGTCGATCCCCGTCGCTTGTCTGCCGCCAAGCGTAAAAACCTCCCACCGGTGCGATCGCCCGTTTGCGGCAGGTGCCGCCCGGGCGTCGATGGCCACCACGATGCACTGCGATCCGAAGCGATCCGAAGCTTGGCGCACCAGTTCCGGGTCACGCACGGCCGCGGTATTGATGCTGACCTTGTCGGCGCCCGCATTCAATAGCCGGCGTATATCTTCGACGCTTCGGATCCCGCCGCCGACCGTCAGCGGAATAAATACTTGGGCCGCGACTGCCTCGACGACGTGCACCATCGTGTCGCGCGCGTCGCGGCTGGCCGTGATGTCCAGGAACGCCAACTCGTCAGCGCCTTGCTCATCATAGCGGCGTGCAATTTCAACCGGGTCGCCCGCGTCGCGGATAGCGACGAATTTCACGCCCTTGACTACCCGGCCGGCGTCGACGTCCAGGCAGGGAATAATGCGTTTTGCGAGACCCATGCGCGAACCGCGCTAGTGTCCGTCGGCTAGGCGCTGGGCCTCGTTAAAATCAAGGCTCCCCTCGTAGATCGCACGGCCGGTGATGGCGGCCTCAATGCCTTCGTGCGCGACTTCGCATAAGCTGCGTATGTCGTCCAGATTTCGGATCCCCCCCGAGGCGATGACGGGCACGGTGATCCCGCGCGCCAAGGCTACCGTGGCCGGGACGTTGATGCCGTTCATCATCCCATCGCGGCTGATATCGGTGTAGACGATGGCGCTGACACCTTCCTGCTCGAAGCGCTGGGCGAGATCGGCCGCGGTGTGATGCGAGAGCTTCGACCAACCCTCGATCGCGAGCTTATCGTCGCGCACATCCAGCCCGACGATGATATGTCCCGGAAATTCGAGGCATATATCGGCGACGAAATGGGGCGTCGTCACGGCCTTGGTGCCGATGATGACGTAACGCGCCCCGGCCTCGAGATACGTTTGAATCGTGTCTTCGTCGCGTATCCCGCCTCCCACCTGGATCGGGACGTCCGGGAGAGATTGGCAAATGCCGCGGATGACAGCGGCGTTGACCGGTTTACCGACCGTCGCCCCATTCAGATCGACGATGTGGAGCCGGCGCGCTCCCGCCTCGACCCAATGCTTTGCCATGGCCAGCGGGTCGTCCGAATACAGGGTGACTTGGTTCATGCGGCCTTGCCGCAGCCGCACGCACTTTCCGTCCTTGAGGTCAATCGCGGGAATCAGCAACATCGGGATCGGCAGGCGGAAGGTTCGAGGCTAGTCGCGAGTCAAACAGGCGGGAACGATTGTTTTCCATAATAGTAGCACAAGCCGTTCGACATGCGAGTCCCGCGTTGATCCGGGCGCAACGCAGAATTCGGTGCGCGTATAATAGCAGGGCATCCATTGCCAGCGCTGCTTACGAGGTTTTTGAATGATAAAAGCAATCGACGCCCGGTCTGCTCGGACCGACCGCCATTTTTTTTGGGCGATTATCATCCTCTGGGTCTTTACCGCTTCGGGTTACGCGCAGGTAGAGGTGAAACCCATCTCCGGCGCGGATATGCAGGCCATCAAGGAGTCCTATCAAAAGGGCGAGTATGCGAAGGTGGTGCGGGATCTGACGCCGCTAGCCGAGCGCGGTGACATAGAGGCGCAATACCAGCTGGCTCTCATGTATGCCAACGGGCGCGGTGTCCCTCGCGACCAGGCGCAGGCGGCGAAGTGGTTTGAGAAAGCTACCGCCAAACTCGATCCGGGCGCGCAGTTTAACCTCGGCATCATGTATTTCGAGGGCCAGGGCGTGCCCAGGGATTACGGACAAGCCGCGCATTGGTTCAAACGGGCCGGTGAGCGCGGTGATCCCGAGGCCCTCTTTAATCTTGGCCTGATGCACGAAGACGGCAAGGGGGTGCCACGCGAGGTGACGGAAGCGGTCCTATGGTATCAGCGGGCGGCGGAACTTGGCCTCAAGCAAGCGCAGCTCATGTTGGCCGGGATGTACCGCGATGGGGCGGGCGTCTCGAAGGACGAAACCCTCGCGTACCTATGGTATGCAATGGCCGCCGAGCAGGACGATAAAGATGCCGCGGCCGAGCGCGATCGGCTCGCCAAGCGCTTGACCCCCGACCAGTATAAAGAGGCCATCCGCAGGCTGCACGAGTTGCAGGTTCAGGGTCATGTGCGCGGCGGATGAAGGGCGGCAGACATGCAGGAATTCATTATCAGCCACGAAGCGGCGATCCGCCTGGCGTTTTTCGCGGGCGTGTTCGCGATCATGTGCTGCTGGGAATTCATGGCGCCGAGACGTGCGCTCGCGCTGGCGCGGCCCGGGCGGTGGAGCGGCAATCTCGCCCTCGCCGCCCTGAATACAGTTCTGTTGCGATTGGTTTTCCCAGGGGCGGCGGTCGGTATGGCGCTTTTCGCGCAGCGGCAAAGCTGGGGAGTACTCAACGCTCTCGATTGCCCGGAAGCGCTCGCGTTCGTAGTCTCCGTGATCGCGCTCGATTTTGCCATCTATCTCCAACATGTCATGTTTCATGCGCTGCCGCTGATGTGGCGGTTGCATCGCGTCCATCACGCCGACCTCGACTTCGACGTGAGCACCGGGACGCGCTTTCATCCCCTGGAGATCCTATTATCGATGGTGATCAAATACGCGGTGATTGTTGCGCTCGGGCCGCCGGCTGCGGCGGTGCTCGCCTTCGAGATCCTGCTCAATGCCACCTCGATGTTTAATCACAGTAATGTTCGCCTACCCGAATCGATCGAGCAGCGGCTGCGTTGGCTGGTGGTGACCCCCGACATGCACCGGGTGCATCATTCGATCGAAGAAGACGAGACCAATTCCAACTTCGGTTTCAACCTCCCCTGGTGGGATCGCCTGTTCGGAACCTACCGCCAAGCGCCGAGGAAGGGCCATACCGAGATGATCCTCGGGATCCAGACCTTTCGCGATCCCCTGAAGGTGGATAGGCTCGGGGGCATGCTAACCCTGCCGTTCATCGGGAAGATCAGCGGCTATGCGATAAACCGCGGACTGTAAGAGCCGCACTCTCATTCATATAGCGAACAGCCGGGTATTCCTATGACCACCGATCGAAGCCATGTCCCGCAATTAGAGCCGGGCATCCATATTGATTTACAAGGACGCCGAACCTATGCGGATTACCTTTGCCTGGATCGGCTCTTGGATGCGCAACATCCTTTGAGCGATCCGCCGCATCACGATGAATTGCTGTTTATCATCCAACACCAGACCTCGGAGCTCTGGTTCAAGCTGACCTTGCATGAGCTTAAGGCGGCTTGCGCTCATATACGCCGGAATACGCTCGATCCCTGCTTCAAGATCCTCGCGCGGGTCAAGATGATCCAGCGGCAACTGTTCGAGCAATGGGGCGTGTTGGAGACCTTGACGCCCAGCGAATATGCGAAATTCCGGCATGTCCTAGGGCCGGCCTCCGGGCTGCAATCGGCGCAGTACCGGGCCATCGAATACATACTCGGCAATAAAAATGCCGCCATCCTGGAAATCTTCAAGCATGACGCAAGGATCTACCAAGCGCTTAAATCCGTTCTCGAAAGCCCGAGCATTTACGATGAGTTTCTCATGCACTTACGGCGCCGCGGGCATGCCGTTCCCGACGCTTGCATCGCGCGAGATTGGTCACAACCCTATCAGCGCAATTCAGCGCTCATCCCCGTGTTCAAGGCGATCTACGATACCCCGCATGAGCACTGGGACGCTTACAACATGTGCGAGAAACTGGTCGATGTCGAAGAGAACTTTCTCCTCTGGCGTTTCCGCCATGTTAAAACCGTGGAGCGCATCATCGGCTACAAACGCGGCACCGGGGGATCTTCCGGCGTCGCGTTCCTGAAACAGGCCCTTGATCTGACTTTTTTCCCCGAGCTTTTCGATGTCCGTACCGAGATCGGGACCCCTTAGAGAAATCGGCGCCGGTGCCAGGGCGCGGCGCAAACAGTCCACGCCTTCGGGGTTCATAACAAATTGCAGGCTTCTGATAAACATGAACGGCCTAGACACAAAAAATCTGACACGCTCCTGCACACGCCGGCCCCACAACCTGCGCACAATGCGCGAAAGGAGAATAGTATGAAGAACAGCAATGCACCGGAAAATCAGACCACGCGTCGCATCCTGCTCATCGCGTGCGCCACTGCTCTCACCGTGGCGTTCACGGTCTCGTTGCCGCAGCCGGCCCACGCCGGCCCTGTTACACCGCCACCCGTGCCGGCCAACATTGAGGTGCCGCCGGGGCACAAGGCGGTTCTCCTGGGTTACGCCGTCGGCACTCAGAATTACAGCTGTCTGCCGTGCCCAAACCCGGCCACATCGATGTGTCCCGACGCCTCCGGCTTCGCCTGGATACTCTTCACGCCGCAGGCCGCCCTATTCAATGACCATGATAAGCAGCTCATCACCCACTTCTTCAGCCCCAACCCGTTTGAGACTAACACTAATCCAGGGGTGCTGGCCGCTGGCGTGATTCGCGCCACGTGGCAGCACTCGAAGGACACGAGCGCCGTCTGGGGCCAGGTGAAGCCCGGCAACTCCTCCTCCGACTCCAATTTTGTCGCGCCGGGGGCCATAGC
>JBOIDM010000346.1:0-2261 GCA_050740575.1 Gammaproteobacteria bacterium | reverse complement strand
CTTCGATGGCGCGCTCGCGCATGACGCTCACCTCGGCGAGCCCGATGCCGTAGGCGGAAAGCACGCCGGCGTGAGCGTGAATGAGGACCTTATCCATCGCCAAGGCGTCGGCGACCAAACAGGCGTGCTGTCCTGCCGCTCCGCCGAAGCAACATAGACAATAGGCGGTGACATCATAACCGCGTTGCACGGAAATCTTCTTGATGGCATTGGCCATGTTTTCGATGGCGATCCGGACGAAGCCCTCGGCCACGTCCAGCGGCGACCGGCTATCGCCGGTGGCGGCCGTGATCTCGGCCGCGAGATCCTCGAACTTTCCTCGCACGATCTCGGCATCGAGGGGCTGATCGCCGCCCGCGCCAAATACGCGCGGAAAGTGCTTCGGGTGCAGTTTGCCGAGCATGACGTTGCAGTCGGTGATGGTGAGCGCCCCGTCGGCGCGATAACAGGCCGGTCCGGGGTAAGCGCCTGCCGAGTCCGGACCCACCCGATAGCGCATGCCGTCGAAGTGAAGGATAGAACCGCCGCCTGCTGCGACCGTATGGATGCACAGCATGGGGGCGCGCAGCCGTACCCCGGCGACTTGCGTCTCGAACGTGCGTTCGAGCTCGCCCGCATAATGGGAGACATCGGTCGAGGTGCCGCCCATATCAAAGCCGATCACCTTGTCGAGTCCTTCCGCGAGCGCCGTCCTGACCGCCCCGATGACACCGCCCGCCGGGCCGGAAAGAATACTATCCTTGCCGCGGAACCGGTGCGCCTCCGCCAGCCCGCCATTGGATTGCATGAAGAGCAGACGCGAGCCATGAAGCTCCCCTGCCAGGCGCTCGACGTAGCGGCAGAGGAGGGGTGAGAGGTAGGCGTCCGCGACCGTGGTGTCGCCCCGGCTCACGAATTTCATCAGCGGGCTGACTTCGTGCGATGCCGAGACTTGCGTGAAGCCGATCGCACGCGCTGCCTGCGCCACCTGCCGCTCGTGGAAGGAATAACGATAGCCGTGCATGAAGACGATCGCGGCCGCGCGCAGGCCGCGGGCGAACGCGGCCCGCATGTCGTTTTCAGCCCCTTCGAGATCTAGCGGTACGAGCACCTCGCCGCGGGCGCCGACGCGCTCCCTCACTTCGATCACATTGGCATAGAGCATCTCGGGCAGAATGATGTGGCGCGCGAAGATGTGGGGCCGGTTCTGGTAGCCGATGCGCAAGGCATCGCGAAAGCCTTTGGTCACCACCAACAGCGTCGGCTCGCCCTTGCGCTCGAGCAGGGCATTGGTCGCGACCGTCGTGCCCATCTTCACGGCCTCGATGCGCTCGCTCGGGATCGGCGCCTCGGGAGCGAGGCCCAAGAAATAACGGATGCCGGCGAGCGCCGCGTCGGCATAACGGCCGGATTTTCGGAGAGCAGCTTGTGGGTCAAAAGTTGCCCGTCGGGTCTGCGGGCGACGATGTCCGTAAAGGTACCGCCGCGGTCGATCCAGAACTGCCAGCGGGGTTTCGATGCGGATGGCTTCTCCATCGCCGCGAAGATAGCACAAACGACAGCTTGCGCCTGCCGCCGACGCGTAGACTCCTAGCACTGCGCGGGCGAATCAACGTGTATTACGTGGGGGCCGCCCGCGCGCGCTCGATCTCGGTGAGCCAAGGCAGCTTTATTTCCAACACCTCTTGGTATAAAAACAAAATTGCCGCCGTAGCCTGATTCTGTGTCGATGCCGACACGTTTCGGTCAACGGCTAGATGAGTCAAGAAGGACTCCACTTCTGCTGCTCCTAGCTCGCGGGGATGGCGTTTATGATGAAACAAGATGTAACGCTTGATCCAATCGGCATAGGCCCGCTCGGTCCGAATACTGTAGTGGAGAAAGCGCAAACGCTGGCGAACTTGGTCAAGAAGACGGGGCGCTCGTGGTGCGGGATCCGTTGCGCCCGCACCGTATGGTGCATTCCGTGGCATAATTGAGGTCCTATTCAGAGGGTTGTAGGCTGCGGGCCGTGATTATACACCAATTCGCTTATTGGTTTAGAAACCAAGTGGTGTCGAATTTAAGTTGGTCGGCGCGCAGCGCCGGGGCCACGGCCTTTAGAGGGGGAGACGAGCATGGATAGGATCACAGGCTTCGATAACCGCGATCGCGGCGGCGCTAAGCGCGCGCCCACCAACGGAGCGCGAGTTGTCGCCCATCGAGTTGTCCGGCGCTGCGCGCCGTCCAACTCTCGTTCGAGCGGCACCGCGGCGCTGCGCTTGCGGCTTCGCCCCTATGAC
>JBOIDM010000345.1:0-18984 GCA_050740575.1 Gammaproteobacteria bacterium | reverse complement strand
GGGCTCTACCGCCTGCGGAGCGAGCCGGGCGCGGTACTCGCCCATCGGGGGCTGCCGGGGGAGCTGGCGGCGCGCCTCATGCGTGCCGGCGCCGCGGCGGGACCGGTACGCTTAGGCCGGCTCGATGTGCTGCCGCACTCGCCCCCCGGCTTCGCTGCCGTCGCCGATGCGCTCGCCGCCGAATGCCGCACGCTCGAGACACGCCTCCACACGGAACTTGTCGTCGCCCACGGCAGCGGTCGTATCGAGTCCGTCGATGTGTATTGCCGCGGCATACGCGCCACGATAGAGGCGAACGCGGTTGTGGATGCGAGCGGCGACGCCAGTCTCGCCGTGCTCGCCGGCGCCGGTACCGATCAGGCGGCCGCGGCTGAGCTACAGCGGCCCGCCTTCATCTTCGCTCTGCACACGGTCGACGTCTCCGCGCTCGATGGCGACGGCCGCCTCCGGCTCGCCGCACGGCTCGCCGCAGCCGTCCATGCCGGCAATCTCGAACGCGGCGCGCTCGGCGCGCAGCTCCGTCCGACGGGCCGCGGCTCCGAGGTCTATTGCACCGTGAACCTGGCCGGCCCCGAGGATTTCGATCCGGTCTCGACCGCCCATCTCACCGCGCTGGAGCAAACCGGCCGCCGCCTCGCCGTCGCGCTTACCGAATTTCTGCGCATGCACCATCCCGCCTTCGCGCGCGCCGAGCTGGCTGCGTTTCCAGCGCGGGTCGGGATCCGAGAGAGCCAGCGCGTGCGCGGCGAGCTCACCATCACCGGCGAGGCCGTGCTGCGCGGGTCGGAAACGCCCGATTGCGTCGCCCTCGGCACCTGGCCGATGGAGTTGCGTGAAAAACCCACTGGCCCGCGCTGGCGCTACCCCGAGGACGATCGGCCCACCCAGATCCCACTCGGTGCGCTCAAGGCGGCCGGCGTGGCCAACCTGTGGACGGCCGGCCGCTGCCTCTCCTGCGATCACGAAGCGCAGGCCGCGCTCCGCGTCATCGGCACCTGCCTCGCCACCGGCCAGGCCGCGGGACTCGCCGCCGCGTGGCAGGCCGCCCACGGTATGCTGCCTGATGCGGCGGACGTGCGGGCGCAGATCGAAACCATCCTCGACCCCGAAGAGGATCGATGGAGGTAGTCGTCGGCGTGCAACGTGTTCTGCCCTCACGCGCTCACTTCCCAGGACTGGCCCCCCTCGTCATCGCTACCCTAACCGTCGAACCGGTTGCTACCGCGCCAGCCCCGCGCACGGATCGGCGCTCATGTTGAGGTGATGCCTAACACGAAAAGGTGTGGGTCGGTCAAGCGTTATAATGCTCATAGCCTGCCCGCGGAACCAGCGCGTACCACTGCAAACGCTTCACTTACGCTTGACCGTTTCGATGCCCTCCCAAAGGGCCAATTAGGATTGCTATGACAGACGACGCCTATGTTCTTGATTGTTTAATCATTCTTTTTCTGATTGTCCTCAACGGCTTTTTCGCGATGTCGGAGCTCGCGCTTGTGTCCTCCCGCAAGCAGCGCTTGAAGACCTTGGTGGATGAGGGTCATCGCGGTGGTCGTGTTGCTCTGAATCTCGCGGAAAATCCGGGCCGCTTCCTCTCCACCGTGCAGGTCGGTATTACCTTGGTTGGAATTCTGAGCGGCGTCTACGGTGGCGAAGAGTTGGCGCCGCCGCTCGAGCGTTTCCTGGCTGATTTTGTCCCGATGGCGCCGTTCAGTGAGGCTCTGGCAATTTTTATCATAGTCAGCGGCATCACTTACGCGACAATTATCATCGGCGAGCTCGTGCCCAAACACCTGGGGCTCAAAAACCCAGAACGCATCGCCTGCCTGGTGGCGCCGCTAATGACTTTGATCGCCACGCTGGCTGCTCCGGTGGTCTATGTGATCGAGGGCTCGGCCAAGGGGCTCCTGAGTTTTTTTGGAGTCTCCACAAGACGCGAGGCCACCGTGACGGAGGCAGAGGTCAAGGACATGATCGCCGAAGGGGTCACGGCGGGCGTCCTCAAACCTGCCGAAAGAGAGATGATGGCGGGCGTTATGAGGGTGGCCGACTGGCGCGTAGCGGCGATTATGACCGCGCGGCCGAACATCGTGTGGATCGACCTCGACGACAATGCCGAACAAGTCCGCCGTAAGTTCCAGGAGACGGCTTACTCACGTTTGCCGGTAGCACGGAGAAACCTCGATGAAATCGTAGGCGTCGTGCACGCGAAAGACCTATTGAGCCGCGCCCTGGATGGCGAGCCCCTCGATATTGGGGGGGCACTCAGCCCACCGCTTTTTGTACGCCCCCAGACGCTGGCGATCCAAGTCCTGGACCTATTGAAGACGTCGCCGCTCCACATGGTCTTTGTAGTGAATGAGCACGGGACCGTCGAAGGGTTGGTCACCGCCACGGATATCGTAAAATGGATCATCGGGCACCTCGCCGAGCCCGGCGCGGGAGCCGAGCCCGAGGTCGTGCAGCGCGAAGATGGCTCCTGGCTCATCGGGGGCGATATCCACATCGATATCGTGAAGGATCTCCTCAATTTGCGCGACATCCCTAGCGAACAGGATTTTTACACGCTTGCCGGGTTTATGCTCTCGCATTTTGGTCAGATCCCGGCCGTGGGCGATCATTTCGAGTGGGGAGGATTCCGCTTCGAAGTGATGGATATGGACGGGCTCCGCATTGACAAGATCATGATCATTCCATCGGGCCCAATAACCACTGTCCCCGGTGACGCGCCTGACTCTTGACCTTGTACCACCGTGGCCAGCCCCATAAACGTCGCCGATCTCGTCGCCGCGCGCGCCGCTTCGGATCCGGCGCGGCCCGCCCTGTTCCATTCCAGCGCTACGGAGACCTATGGCGAGCTGCTCGCGCGCGCCGATGCGATCGCGGCATGGCTGCGCCCGTTGCTCCGCGGCCCAGCGCCGCGTGTCGCGCTCATGTGCCCGAACGGTCCGGACTATGTGGCGCTAGCACTTGGTATCTTACGCGCCGGGGCGTGTCTGGTACCGGTGGCGGGCGAGCTGGCGCTACCCGAACGCACGGCTCAGCTCGCGCTCACCGCGCCGCAAATGATGCTGGCCGCCGGTCCCGAGCCGTGGCTGCCGGGGCCGGGCGCGTCGGAGTCAATCGCGGGGATCGATTTCGCATGGTGCGCGCTCACGACGATGGCGGCATTTCCGGAGGATCGCTTGGCCGCGCTGAATCCGGCCTTCGTGCGCTTCAGCTCGGGCACCACAGGGGACAGCAAGGGCGTGGTGCTCGGCCACGAGGCACTGCTCGCGCGCGTGCGCTCGGCCAACCGCCGGCTTGAGATCACCCCCGCCGATCGGGTGCTCTGGACGCTGCCGATGGCGCATCACTTCGCCGTTTCCATCGTGCTTTATCTCATCGAAGGCGCGGGCATGGTGCTTGAAGACTCCCATCTCGCGGGCGATTTGCTCAGTGCGGCCCGCGCGCACGGCGCGACGGTCTTCTACGGTTCGCCCTTCCACCTCGCTCTCCTCGCCGCGGAGGACTCGGGCCGCGCCTGGCCCACGCTGCGGCTTGCGGTCAGTACCGCCTTTGCGCTGCCCGAGGCGACGGCGACCGCTTTCCAGCAGCGCTATGGCGTCTGGCCCGCGCAGGGTTTTGGGATCATTGAAGCCGGCCTACCGCTGCTCAACACCGGCGCGGCGCAGGTGAAACCATTGAGCATCGGCCGTCCGGACGATTGCGCGCTGCGGCTCCGCGACGAGGGCGGTGCGGAGGTGGCGCCGGGCGCGATCGGCGAGTTATGGTTGCGCGGGCCCGGGATGTTCGACGCCTATCTCGCGCCCTGGTGCGAGCGCGCTGAGGCGACGAACGACGGTTGGTTCGCCACTGGCGATCTCGCCAGTCAAGACCAGGATGGCGATGTCTTCCTGCGCGGGCGGCGCAAATCGGTGATCAATTTCGGCGGGATCAAGTTCTTTCCCGAGGAGGTCGAGGCAGTGCTCGACACCCATCCCGCCGTGCGCGAGAGCCGAGTGAGCGGCGAGCCGCACGAACGCTGGGGCGCGGTCGCGGTGGCCGAGATCGTCGCGCGCGACCCGATCGAACCGCCGCCCGCGGCGGCGTTAGTCAAATACGGCCGCGAACGACTCGCGGGCTACAAGGTGCCCGTGCGCTTCCGCATGGTCGCGGAGCTGCCGCGCACGGCGAGCGGTAAGCTGCGGCGATGAGCACAGCGCTCGGATGCCGCTGCGCGTGTAGTTCATCAACTGTTACGCCTTATACTATCCGACGGCATCAAAGGCTCTCCGCGGATCTACCGAAATGAAGATCTTTCTATCGTACGCCTCTGAACAAAGCGAGCTTGCGAAGGAGATCGCGCTCGCGCTTCGGGCAGAGAACCACACGGTCTTCTTCGACCGCTCGGCTCTCGCCGCTGGCGAGGCTTACAACGTGGACATTCGCAAGGCGATCGAAAACAGTCAACTCTTCATTTTCCTCGTTAGCCCTCACTCTGTCACCGCGGGCCGTTATACCTTGACGGAATTGGATTTCGCGGAGCGCAAGTGGCCCCGGCCTTGGGGCTATGTGCTGTCGGTAATGGTGATACCTACCACGAAGGCCGAGATTCCTCCTTATCTCCGTGCCGGGACAGTCCTGCAGCCATCAGGAAACCTCGCCGCGACGATCGCAGCCGAGGTTCACCGGATACCTAAATCTGGGTGGCAACGAATCCTCCAGCGATATCGAGCACAACTGCTCGTGCTCATCGTGCTGGCTATCGTCGGCGCTGTGGCTCTTTGGTGGTATCAGCAAGTCCGGGTAGAGCGTGCGGCATTGGGGCGTTTATTTAGTGAGGCGCAGATCCAACAAGATAACGGGCATTACGAGGACGCGTGGAAACTTTTCGAAAAAGCCCGATCGTTAGCGCCGGAAAATCCCGAGGTCCATGAGAACGAAGCGAAGCTGGCCATGGCATGGCTGGAGAATGTGCGTATCACCGTCGGCAAGGGCAGCTTCGCGGCGATTGTGAACAAGGTCTTTCCGGCGCTGTCGAGATGCTCGGTCTCCCCAGACAAGCGTCACGCGGCTGACTGTTTTGCCCACATGGGTTGGGGAGATTTTCTCAAGTCCAAAGAGGGCCTGGGCGGACTCAAGCCGGAAGGTTTTTATCGGCGGGCACTCGCCCTCGATCCCGAGAATACGTACGCCCATGCGATGTGGGGGCACTATATTCTTACGTCGCACGGGTCGATCGAGGATGCAAAAGGACATTTCGAGCCTGCGCTCGCCAGCGGCAGGGAGCGCCCGTACGTGCGCGAGCTGCAGATCGCCGCCTTACTGAATGGGAGCGAAGCCTTAGAGGACGAGGCCATGCGCGTCGTCAACGACATGCGCGAGAATCATGAAGCTCTGCCGCCCGGAGATGAGCATCATTCGGTCCGGTGGTCACGGATGTGGAACATATACTACTCGCGGGTCCTCTATGGGGGCGAGCGGCAATCGTTCCTCGCTGCTCTGTCGCCGTCTGATCATCTGGCGACATTCCAGTGGTTATTTCCTGAGAATATCGTCCCCGAGGACAAGCGAGACCTTTACCGGTTCTTCGTTGGAAGCTTTCAAGAACTTGCTGGTAATTATGCCGGTGCCCTTACGACGTTTAGTAGCTTGCAGAAAAGCTGGGGCAAGGAAAACCTCGGCGGTCGTCTTTCTGATAAGACCACGGAGGCGATCGATCGGCTCTCGAAGCTAAATAGTAGCGATAAAAAGCAATAAATACAGTCGCGAAAGGGTGCTATCGCTACCCGGGCAGCCGGCGCGCCGAGGCGGCCCCGAGGGCCATGAGGTCGCGGGCGTGCTCGGGCCAGGGCTTGGGCGGCCAGAGGGTGATCGGAATGCCGATCCGCGGGCGCGGGGTGATGGTCTCGAGGGCAACGACGGTCTTGCCGGCGCGCCGGGCGAGCTCGATCTTCCAATGCAGCAGCTCGTCCGCAGTGAGCTGGTGGCCGGCCAGCATGGCGCCGGCGAAGCTGTAGCGCTCGCTGCGCTCGCGGGCGCGGACCTGGACGTGGTGAAGGATGCTGTGCACCACGATATGGGTCACGTCCGGGTCGTCGATCCACTGCTCGATCGGCGCCGAGCAACCGAGGCCGCCGTCCCACAGCGTCTCGCCATCAATCTGGCGCGGGGCGATGAGACCCGGCAGCGCGCAACTCGCGAGCATGGTGTCGACGAGCGGGCCGTGATCGCGCAACTCGACCCGGCTGGTACGCAGATTGGTGACCGCGAGATGCAGCCGCGCCGTCCTGCAATCTTCGATGCGCCGCTCGCCGACGAGCTCGTGGAGCAGGCGGCGGAGGTGCCGCCCTTCGAGCACCGCCGGCACGCCGCGCCAGCCGAGCAGGGTGCCGAGGGCGCGAAGCGGTATCCGCCATTCGCGGAAGTGGGCGCCTATATCGGGGCGCGTGAACGCGGCCTCCAACTGTTCGATGCCGATCCCCGCCGCATAGAGTCCGGCGACGATCGCGCCGGCGGACGAGCCGGCCACCGCGACCGGCCGCCGGCCGCCGGCGAGGAGCTCGCGCAGAAAGCCGAAGTGGGTGGCAAAGCCGAGAAAGGACGAGCCGAACGCGACGCCAAGGCGCGGCGGGGTGGATTTCGGATCAGGCATCGGTGCTTTCCTTGTGGGCCGGCGCGCGTAACCAGAGAAATGTTCCGACGCCGGGCAACGACCACATCGCGCCGACGAAGAATCCGGTGAGGGAAACGAACACGGCCGTCGCCGGGGCCACAGCACAGAGCGGCACGAGCAGGGCTTGGAATACGGCTTCGCGCAGGCCGAGGCCGGAGAGCGTGACGGGCAGCATGGTGATCACATCGATCACCGGCATGAGGCTGAGGGCGTCGGCGAGTAGCCAGTCCATGCCCTGCGCGCGCGCGGCGAAATAGTAGAGCCCGAGGTGGCCGGCGTGGCAGACGCCTCCGAGGAACAGCACGGCGAGGGCTTGTCCGCGGCTGGCGAGAAAAAGGTCGAAGACGCCCGCAACTTGCGAGACACGCGCGCCATACGGAAACCACGGCGGATGCCGGAGCGTCCGTCCCGGACGGTTGGTGAGATACCAAGTGACCATCACGAGTGCTACGGTGCCGAGGAAGATGAGCACCGTGTGGAAGAGCGCGGCGGTCGCCGGGGTCTGCTGAAACCACTCGGTGCGCAATGCGGCGACGACGGTCATCCAGAGCATCACGACCAAAAGCCCGGAGAGCCGCTCCATGAGCACGGCGAGGAGCGGGGCGAGCTTGCGGTCCCGGTACTGGAACATGACGGCGGCGATCTTCGCGGCGTCGCCGCCCGCCGTGCCGGGGAGAAAGAGCGAGGTGAACAAGCCGAGAAAATGCAGCCCCGCCGCGTAGGGAAGCGGGACCGGGACCCCTGCGATCCGCAGGCACAGCCACCAGCGCAGTATCCCGGCAAGCTCATTCACACCACCCGCAAGCCACGCGGCCAGGAGCCAGGTCGGTGCCGGTTGCGCGGGAAGCGCGGCAAGCTGGGTGCGAATGCCCGGCTCGCGCGCGATCCACCAGAGTAGCGCGGCGGTGACGAGCACACGCGCGAGCACCAAGAGAAAGCGATGCATGCCCGACGGGTGCCTAAGCAGCGGCCAGGGACGCGAGTCGGGATCCCGTGCTCACGGCGGAGTCTTTCATCTGGCGCGACCCAAGCTCGCGACCAGCAACACATTGGCGAAGGGTGTGCCTCGATTCATGGGCAGTGCCTCGACCGTGAAGCCGAGCCGGCAGAGCGACGATTGCCAGTCTTGCAGGGACCGGCAATAGAGTCTCGCAAGCCGATGGCCGCGGGCGAAGGTCACGAGGTAATCGACGCCCTGGGAGATCCTGAACCGCCAGCCGCCATCGGCGTCCCCCACCCGCATCACGAGCGCCCCTTCAGGAACCAGCGCGTCCCGCACCCGCGCCAGTACATCCTCTTGGGCCGAGTAATCGAGGTAATGTAGCACATCGAGGATGACGACCGTATCGGAGCTGCCGAAGTCGGCGGTGCGCATATCGCCCAGGACAAACTCCACCTGCTCGCCGAGTGCCTGCCTGGCGCGGCGCACCTCGCGCGGCATCACCTCGATACCCCGGTACGCCCCCGGTTTCGGGGCCGGCGGCCAGTGCTCCGGCCACTGGCCCGCCTCAAACAGGGCGCGTGCCGCAAGGAGCCATGAAGCCAGCAAGCCCTGACCGCAGCCGAGGTCGAGAATACGTGCGCGGTCCGGGATCAGACCCCGTTCCAGTAGGTCGAGAAATACCGGGTCGCCACCGAGCTTGCCGCGCGCGAAATACCAAGCAAAATGGCCGGCGCACCGGTAAGGAGCGGTGGCGGCATCGAGCAGCGCACGCGTGAATGCAGCGCTCATGCAGTGACCGAACGAAGGGTCACCGGATTGAGCTTGGCGGCGGCGATGGCCTCGAGCAAACGCGGCAAGACTGCGAGGATAACGGCATCGCCGCCAGCGGTGCGGGCTGCATTGCCGTCATGGAGCAGCAAGATGTCGCCCCCCTGCAGTCCGCGCAGCAGCCTTGCGGACACCGATTCCGCATTGCCGTCGCGGGTGTCGAAGCCGCGCCGAGTCCAGCTCACCAGACGCAGGCCGAGGCGGCAGAGCACCGGATCGAGCAACGGGTTGCGCAAGCCCGCGGGGGCACGGAAGAAAAGGGGGCGGATCCCGGTGATCGCGGCCAATGTTTCCTGGGCCGTTTCAAGCTCTCGGACAAAGCCGCGGAGGCCGAGCAGTGCAAAGTCGCGTCGGTGATGCAGGCTGTGGTTTTCCACTGCGTGGCCGCGTTCGACGATTTCCCTGCACAACTCGGGGTGGCGTGTGGCCCGCTCGCCGATGCAGAAGAAGGTGGCTTTTACGCCGTAGCGGTCGAGCAAGTCGAGGACGGTGGGTGTAACCGCCCGATCCGGGCCGTCATCGATGGTGATGGCGATCTCGCCCCGCGTCGCGGCTTTGGGCGACAAGCGCTTCAAGTTTGGTCCCAATAGACTACACCGTGGCCACAACCCGGCGATGGTGAGCATCGCTTGGTCGGCGACGACGGCCCCCGCGGTCCAGGGCCAGATTTCCGGCCGGAAG
Source organism: Gammaproteobacteria bacterium (assembly GCA_050740575.1). Taxonomy (GTDB): domain Bacteria; phylum Pseudomonadota; class Gammaproteobacteria; order JACCXJ01; family JACCXJ01; genus USCg-Taylor. Next base: position 9,877 of record JBOIDM010000345.1, on the reverse strand, counting down.
ATCGTCGCCGTCAGCGCGCCGGCGTGCAGAAGCGCAGACGCTTTGATCGGGGCAGCCGGACGCCAGCGGCGGTCGTCGGGTATGGTCGTCGTCATGGGTAAGGATGATTTGGATCAGATCCCCTGGTCAGTGCATACGAATGGCCTTACCCTATAAACCAGTGAACACGGTCCTCGCGATATGAACGGCGTTGTTACCGTCATTCCTGCCTACAATGAAGCGCGGACTCTTCGCGGCGTCGTCGTGGGGGTCTTGCGCCATTGTCCCCAGGTCATTGTAATTGATGACGGCTCTACGGACAGCACTGCGGCCAGTGTCGCCGATCTGCCGGTCACACTAGTACGCAATCCGCGCAACCTCGGCAAGGCCGCGAGTCTTTGGGCCGGGATGCGGACGGCGCTCCGTCACGGGGCCTCAGCGGTGATTACCCTGGACGCCGACGGACAGCACCGGCCGGAGGATATTCCGCGATTCCTGGCGCTGACGCAGGCTCATCCGCGGGAGATCATCACCGGCTCGCGCCTCGCAGAGAAGGCCGCCTTCCCCCGTAAGCGCTACATCGCCAACAAGATCGCCAATTTCTGGATCTCGTGGGCCGCGGGTTACGCCGTCGACGACAGCCAGTGCGGTTTCCGGCTGTACCCTGCCAGCCTACTGCGGTGCTTGGATCTTCGCTCCGAAGGCTTTGTGCTGGAAAGCGAGATCTTGATCCAGGGCGCGCAGCGCGGGTGTCTAAGCTTGTTTTTGCCGATTCCGGCCCTCTACACGAACAATGCCCGTCCCAGTCATTTCCGCGCGATCCGGGACATCGCGCTTATTACCCGCATGGTGGCTCGTAGCCTGCTTTCCCGCTGGCTCTATCTGCCGGGATTGTACCGGGGCGTGATCCGGCCGCGCGCTATGCATGGCGTATTAGCCCGAGCCGCCGTCGATGGCCGTCACCAGCCCATCATTGATCCAACGCCTTAAAAACCGCGCCGCACGCTGAGCGACCTCGTGCTCGGGCAGCCAACGGCATAGTCCTTCACATAGATCACTGAAGCGCGTGCCATTCAGGACCGCATCGAGCGCCCAGGCTTCTTCGCGCTCGAGCGAGCGGAAAAAGGTTTTCAGTTCTTGACGCCAGACCAGCCAGCCGAGCGGCTGCGGGTAGGCGAGGGGAGTTCCCGGCGTCTCATCGCGATCGATGGCCTGCCAGATCTCGGTGACGTTCCAGGCGAAATCCAAGCGTCGCACCGATGGGTGCGGGGCGAGGCGGATGTTAGGCCAGGCGGCGGGCGCAAGCCCTGCGAGCGACTCCGCCGTCAGGGGCGGCGCGTGTGCGGCGTCGAAGGCCTCACCCAGCCGCCATTCAAAAGCCGCTAGCTCCGAGAGCCAAGGTTCATTGCGGAAATCTTCGAAGGACGCGAGAAAAGCGTGGAGGTGCTGCCCGAAATAGCGTATGGAAAAATGTCCGGATGGATGCGCGTCGGTATAGGCCGCGGCTAAACAAGCGAAGCGTACCGGGCCGACCATGGTCCGCAGCGCGGGAAAGTCGGTCGCCAAAGCTTCTTGGAGCCGTACGCGGTAGGCATTGGCGTAAATCTCGAGGCGCGTCTCGGCGCTTACCGAGGGGCTTCCCAGCACCTCGGCCTGCGCGCCCGGCTTGCGAGCAAGCACATAGGCCTGAATGGATTGTTGTAGCTCACGCAAGCTCGGCATGGGTAGGACAGCCTAGCGAGTCGTCACGGCCGGCCGAGGAATCGTGTGCCTGGAGCGCTTGCGCGGCAATCCGTTCAGCCCGCGTCAGCTCCGCAAGCAGGTCCTCTAACGGGGGAATATTATCATCGCGCTCGATCATGGTTGAGACCTCGCCAAAGCGCTTCACGGCTCCGGCATAGAGCTTCCACACCGGATCGATAACGGGCTCGTCGTGGGTGTCGATGCGGTAGGCACCGTAATCGCGATGACCGGCGAGATGAATTTGCTGCACCCGTGCGAGCGGCAGATGTTCGATGTACGTGTACGGATCGAACGCATGATTGCAGGCACTGACGTACACGTTGTTGATGTCGAGCAGGAGCAGACAATCGGATTCCTCGGCGAGGGCTGAGAGAAATTCCCATTCCGGCATTTCCGAGGCGCGGTAGTCGAGGTAACTCGACACGTTTTCCAACAGGATTCGCCGCCCCAAGTATTCTTGAACCTGCCTTATGCGCGCGGCGACATGATGCAGAGACTCGGCGGTGTAAGGCAAGGGCATTAAATCGTGCAGGTTAACGGGTTGCACACCGGTCCAGCACAGGTGATCGGAAATCCAGGCGGGATCGATGCGATGGGCCAGGGTCTTGAGCTGCTTGAGGTAGCTCAAATCGATGGGATCCGTCCCGCCGATCGATAGCGAGACCCCATGCATCACGAGAGGAAATTCGGCGCGGATGCGCTCGAGATAATCGAGTGGTTTGCCGCCTCCCACTAGAAAGTTTTCGGAGACGATTTCGAGCCAGCCAAGCGCTGGCCGCCCGGCGAGGACGGCTTCGTAATGCTCCTTACGGAGACCTAGGCCAAAACCAAGCGCCGGAAATAGCTTCTCCGAAATGGGGAGCATTGGATAGGCGGGGCTCAGCCGGCCCCGCCTCGAACTCTACTGGCCTTATTCGAGTACTCTTCCGCCTTTTTTCTCACATTCTTCCTTGGCCAGCCCGACCCAGCCTTGCCCGGAGCACGCATTTTGGCCTTTGCATTCGTTGGTCGCGGTCTTGCACTCGGAAGTCCCTTTGCACGCGTTTACCGCGCCACATTTCACCATGCCCGCGGCAGGCGCATGGGCGTCTTCGGCAATTAAGGGATCGCTGACGAATAATGCAGCAGCAGCGGTGGCCAATAAAATGCCCTTGGTATTATTCATAAAAATGGTCTCCTGATGGTAGATCGATAAGCCCGCCCGCTGTCGGCGTCCTGCTCAATAGCGAGCCGTACAACATACGCGCGGTATCATACCCCGCTCCTCCGGCGCTCTTCCATGAATACCAGTCAATGCTCAGGTCGGCTTGGCGACACAGGTTGATTCACCGGGCGAGTTCGGAGAGTTTTCTGCTGGCCACGAGGAACTAGAAGCCAAAGGCGAGATCGTAGGGATGGAGGCGGTTCGCGATTGTCTTAGTCGTTCTAAATTCTGAGCGCAGGCCATCGAATTTGGATTTTCCTTTGGGACCTTGCCCCTCTTACAAAGTTCAATGCCTGGCGCCTCGGTAATCGTGTTAACCCCACCATGAAGCGAACTCGATCGGCGTTCGCTTGTCAAGCGGCTGAAAACTCATCCCGTTATCGCTATGCTGTCGCCCGTAGCGGCGGTTACCGGTAGGCATCGCCGCGCGTCGCGACGGTTTGAAATCCGCAGGGGGATCAGTAGACGTTATGGTATACCTGGAACTAGTGGGCATGTTGTTTGTTATTCTCATAGCAGCGGAGATCTTCACCAATGCGTTGGAACATCTGGGTGAAAGGCTGAAAATCTCCGAAGGAGTCACGGGCTCGCTGTTTGCCGCCGTCGGCACCGCGATGCCTGAGAGCATGGTGCCTATTCTCGCTATCTTTGCCGGGACTGAACATGTGGAAGTCAACGAAGAGATAGGGGTCGGGGCTATCCTCGGCGCGCCGTTAATGCTCTCCACACTGTCCTTATTCCTAATGGCATTGTCGGTGGTACGGCAGCGCGGGATCAAAGGAAGCCTCACGCCCGAGAAATCCGGGCTCGTACGGGACTTAAATTTCTTTTTGCTAGCGTTCGGCATTGCTGCCGGGGCGCTTTTTATTCCGCAGGAACCTCACTATTTCGTCACTCTAGAAGTTTTTCTGGGCCTGACTCTGGTGCTCATTTATTTCGTCTATGTCATGTTGACGTTGCGCGTCTCCTCGCAACTGGTGAAGGATGGCCATGGTACGCAGGCGCAAGCAGACATGTTTCTCTGTCGCCTCGGCCTGCCCGACCACATGCTAGTCCTGCTAATCCAGATCGCTATCGGGCTGGCGTTATTGGTCGGCGGCGCGGAAGGCTTTATACACAACGTTGATGACGTGTCGCGTGAACTCGGTGTTTCAGCGCTGCTGCTATCGCTTTTGATTATCCCGATCGCGACCGAGCTTCCCGAGAAGGTGAACAGCATTCTCTGGATCCGCCGCCACAAAGACACGCTGGCGTTCGGAAACATCACGGGCGCGATGGTGTTTCAGGGTACGATTCTTCCGGCCATCGGTATTCTGTTGACGCCCTGGGATTTGCGCCTGGAAGTGTTCATGGGGGTGCTCGTCACCTTCGTCGCGGCCCTATGGCTGAGGCTGGCGGTCCAGGCGGGGAAGCTCCACGTCTGGCAGTTCGCCATTAACGGCACCCTCTACGTTTCCTATGTCATCGCAGTCTTTGTGTAACGTTCCTAACGGCGCCAGAACGCTGGCGTAAAAATGATGAGCAGCGTAAAGATCTCGAGCCGACCTAAAAGCATGGTGATCGTGTAGACCCAAGTCTGAAAGTCGCTTAATTCTCCGTAGTTCGTGGCAGGACCGACCAGATTCAATCCCGGACCGGCGTTATTGATGCAAGCGATTACGCCCGAAAAAGCGGTGATGAAATCGAGACCCGAGGCCATCAGTAGAAAGCTCATGGTGACCACGCACAGGAAATAAGAGAATACGAAGGCCAGAACCGAAAATACCAGCTTGTTCGCCACCACGGCTCCGCCGATTTTCAGCGGCTGGACGGCGTACCGATGGAGAAGCATGGTCATTTCCCGGTAGGCCTGGCGAAACAGGATCATCGTCCGGACCATGCGGATTCCACCACCCGTGGAGCCCGAGCAGGCCGAAATGCAGCTCAAGTAGAGCATCCACAGCGGAGCAAAGATCGGCCATTGGTTGTAGTCCACGCTCACGAGCCCGCAACCGACGGCGATGGACACGAGGTTAAAGCTTGTGTGGCGAAGCGCGATCCAGAAGCTGTCGTACGCGCCTTGAAGCCATAAGAACGCCCCGATCGCGAGACAGCTTCCGATGAGCAGCACGATGTAAGGAAAGAATTCCGGATCATGAGCATAGGGGGATACGGATTTTGCGCGCCAACACCGGAAGTGCGTTGCGAAGTTAGCCCCCGCGATGAGCATAAAAACGATCAATATGGCCTCGATCGCGGAGGAGTCGAAGAACCCGATGCTCGCATCGTGGGTGGAGAATCCGCCGAGTGCGAGCGTCGAGAATGCGTGGCTGATGGCATCGAGCGATGACATGCCGGCGAGCTTGAGGCAGACGGCGCAAAGCAGGGTGACTGCGGCATAGACGAGCCATAGATTGCGTGCGGTTTCCGCGATGCGCGGCGCCAGGCGGGCGTCTTTCATCGGACCCGGCGTTTCGGCCATGAAAAGCTGTCGGCCGCCGACCCCGAGCAGCGGCAGGATGGCGACCGCGAGCACAATGATCCCCATGCCTCCTAGCCAGTTCAGTTCGTGCCGCCAGAGGTTGATCGCGGCCGGGAGGGCGTCGAGCCCCGTCAACGTGGTCGCGCCGGTCGTGGTTAGACCGGAGATGGTTTCGAAATAGGCGTCCGTGAAACTCAGGCCGTGGAGCACAAGGAGCAGGGGTATAGTCGCGAAAGCCGCCATGCCAGACCATGCAAAGACCACTAGCAAAAAACCGTCGGCCGGCCGCAATTCACGGTTAGCGTGGCGGGTCAGAAACCAGAGGAGGGATCCCGTGCCGGCGCTGATCGCCATCGCTACCGCAAATTCGTCCCAGGTACCGTCTCGGGCGATCAGGGAAGCGGCAATCGGCATCAGGTAGCTGATGCTGAACAGCGCCAGCATCAAACCCATGACGCGCACAATGGGGCGAAAGTTTTGCAATCAGAAAAATCCGAACCCGACCTCGAACAACCTTTCGACCTTGCGGATCAGATCCTTGCGCACTACGAATACGATCACGTGATCGTCGGGCTCGATCACGACATCGTGATGGGCCATGACCACTTGGTAGTGGTTTCCCTCCTCGGGACGGCCGCGATTGCTCCTAACGATCGCGCCGATCGTCACTCCCGTGGGGAGGTCGATCTCCTCGATGCGCCGGCCCACCACTTTCGATGAACGCATGTCGCCGTGAGCTACGATCTCGAGTGCCTCGGCGGCGCCGCGGCGTAAAGCATGCACGGCGACCACGTCCCCGCGGCGCACGTGTGCCAGCAGTGTCCCGATAGAGGCCTGAGCGGGGGAGAGGGCGATATCTATCTGCCCCATCTGCAAAAGATCCACGTACGCGCCGCGGTTGATCAAGGCGATGACCTTGCGCGCACCCATGCGTTTAGCGAGCAGCGAGGCCATGATGTTAGTTTCGTCATCGTTGGTTAGCGCGCAGAAGTTGTCCATCTCGCCCGCGCCCTCGGCCTCGAGCAGGTCGACATCGGTGGCGTCGCCCGCGAGCACCAACGCGTTCCGGAGCTCGGCCGCCAATCGTTGCGCGGATGGCTTGTTCAATTCGATGAGCTTGACCTGATAGTCCTGTTCCAAGGCCTTGGCAAGGCGTGTCCCGATGTTGCCGCCGCCGGCGATCATGATACGTTTGGCCGGTTTGTCCATGCGCCGCATTTCCCGCATGACATAGCGTATGTGCTCCTTCTCGGCGATAAAAAACACCTCGTCACCGACTTCGATGACCGTATCGCCTTGGGGGATAATAGGGCGGTTGCCGCGATAAATAGCGGCAACCCGCGCGTCGATGTTGGGGTTGTGCTCGTGAAGCTCGCGGAGCTCATGTCCGACCAGCGGTCCGCCCTGAAACGCCCGGATCGCGACCAGCCGCACCAGGCCGTTGGCGAAATCGAGCACCTGCAAGGCTTCGGGATGCTCGATCAAGCGCACCAGGTAATGGGTGATGATCTGCTCCGGGCAGATGGCGAAGTCCACCGCGAAATTGTTTTCGGTAAACATCTCGGGCCGGGCGAGGAACTCCGCCGCCCGCACGCGCGCGACTTTCGTCGGCGTATGAAACAACGTGGCCGCCAGCTTGCACGCCACGAGATTGATCTCATCGCTACGCGTGACCGCCAATACCATCTCGGCGTCCCGAATGCCCGCGCGTTCCAGCACGGAAGGGTGCGCGGCGCTGCCGCAGACCGTGCTCAGATCGAAGCGGTCTTCGAGAAACTTAAGCCGCGACTCGTCCGTATCGACGACCGTAATATCGTTTTTTTCCGAAACCAAATTCTCGGCTACCGCCGTTCCCACTTGGCCGGCGCCGAGGATCAATATTTTCATTTCAGCTGCCTTGAGTCATCCATCCCTATCGATCCGGCGCCGACCGATCATAAGACCGCATATCGTGGTTGGCCATAATTGGGGCTGCGCCGGGGCGCGAACTGTATCACAGACACCGGCGGTACGAAAAACATAGCCAGGCCACGGGCTGGGCCAGGGCTACCGGTTATTCTCGGAGCGCGGTATGCTAGACGAGCGGAAGGACGAGACGCTATCCGCGCCCCGCGGGTCGATCTTGGGGATCCGCGCATCGGCTTGGGCGATTAATGCAGCTCATGAACCAGATAAAGAATCGCGACCGTACACCCTCCGCGCGTGTGATATGGCAGGCATGCCTGTGGCTGGGAGTTTCCATCCTCGGAGCGAGCGCGGTAGGCGGTATCGCGTTGCATCGAGGAGAAACGATCAACGGCCTGTGGTTCATCGTCGCCGCACTGTGCACCTATGCAGTCGGCTACCGCTTCTACAGCGCCTTTATCGCCGCCAAGGTGCTGGCCTTGGATGGCACGCGCGCGACGCCGGCCGAACGGCTTAACGACGGCCGCGACTTTGTCCCCACTCATAAATGGATCGTTTTCGGACACCACTTCGCGGCCATCGCGGGTCCTGGCCCTCTCATCGGGCCGACTTTGGCGGCCCAGTTCGGCTACCTTCCCGGCACCCTATGGATTTTAGTGGGGGCGGTGCTCGGCGGATGCGTACAGGACTTCGTGACCTTGTTTTTCTCGACTCGGCGCGACGGGCGCTCGCTCGGACAGATGGCCCGCGACGAGCTGGGACCGATCGGCGGAGCGGTGGCGCTCGCGGGTGTCATGGCGATCATGATTATTCTCATCGCCGTGCTCGGGCTCGTCGTCGTCAACGCGATGAAGCATAGCCCGTGGGCTACGAGCACGGTCGCCGCGACGATCCCCATCGCCTTGCTCATGGGCGTTTATATGCGCGGGATCCGGCCGGGGCGCGTGCTCGAGGGAACGTGCCTCGGCGTAAGTTTGCTCGTGCTCGCAGTGTTGGGCGGAGGATGGATCGACGCACAGCCGTGGCTACGCGGTTGGTTCGATTACGACGGTCCGAGCCTGGCAATCATGGTGATTGTCTACGGCTTTGCGGCCTCCGTCCTTCCCGTATGGCTGCTGCTCGCGCCGCGCGACTACCTGTCGACGTTCATGAAGATCGGGACCATCGCGGCCCTGTCCGTCGCGATCGTGGTGCTCCAGCCGGAAGTCAAGATGCCGCCCTTCACGCAATTCATCGACGGCACGGGCCCCATCTTCGGGGGCAAATTGTTCCCGTTCGTCTTCATTACGATTGCCTGCGGCGCGATCTCGGGTTTTCACTCCTTGGTTGCTTCGGGGACGACGCCGAAGCTCCTCACCAACGAGCGGGATGCGCGTTTCATCGGCTACGGCGCGATGATGATGGAATCCTTCGTCGGGATCATGGCGATGGTGGCCGCCACCGTATTGGAGCCCGGGGTGTATTTCGCCATCAATAGCCCAACGGGTGTCGTCGGGGCGGAAGCGGCCGAAGCCGTGGCCGAGATCACGAGCTGGGGTTTTCCCGTGACCGTTGAACAAATGCAATCACTGGCGGCATCAATGGGGGAAGCCACGCTATTCGCGCGCACCGGCGGCGCGCCGTCCTTGGCCGTGGGCATGGCCAGCATTTTTTCCAGCACCTTCGGTGGCGGTCTTCTGGCCGTCTGGTATCACTTCGCGATCATGTTTGAGGCGCTTTTCATCTTGACCACCCTGGACGCCGGTACCCGCGTCGCGCGCTTCATGCTTCAAGACCTTCTGGGGAACCTCGTTCCGGCCTTGGGACGGACGAGCTGGTATCCGAGTGTCTGGCTGACGAGCGCACTTGTGGTCGGCGGCTGGGGCTATTTCCTGTATATCGGCACGGTCGATCCCTTAGGGGGAATCAACAGTCTATGGCCGCTCTTCGGGATCTCGAATCAGATGCTGGCGGCAATCGCCCTCTGTGTCGCGACCACCATCCTGGTTAAGTCCGGCCGGTCGCGGTACGCATGGGTAACCGCGTTGCCCCTGACATGGCTCGTCACCGTGACGAGCACCGCGGCGTGGCAGAAGCTCTTTAGCCCGGAGACGCGCGTTGGATTCCTCGCCCATGCGCGCGATCTCGGTAACCAATTGAGCCGCGGCCTGCTGACCCCCGACAAGGCGACCCAGGCGCCGCAGCTTATTTTTAATGATCAACTGGATGCCGTCTTGACCGCCTTATTCCTCCTCACCACGTGGGTGCTCGTGATCGAGACCTTGCGGGTCTGTCATGCGGTATTGACCGGGCGCCGGCACCCGCCGCTGGCGGAGACACCGCATACTTCTAAGCGTGTGGCCGAAGACTGGGTGCGTGACTGAGGGCAAACTACCCCCATCGGAGCTTATCCTCCCCCATTACGCTAGGACTTGTGGTCAAGCGGGAATGGATCGCTGATCTGGTCCGCCATGTTATAGCCTACAAGATGCCGGAAGAATATGGAACGCTCGCTCGGAGTTAGTTCCGCGATCGCCGCGACTCGTTGGTAGAACTTTCGGAAGTCCTGCTTTACATTGTTAAAAAGGCGTTCGAATGCCCGGGTG
>JBOIDM010000344.1:0-3670 GCA_050740575.1 Gammaproteobacteria bacterium | reverse complement strand
GGCCAAGCACAGCTTACGTCGGAGTCTGGAACTGCGCTACCAAATCTATTGCGCGCTCGGCTATCTCAGCGAATCGGTGCGCGCTAGCCGTTCGCGGATCGAGTTGGATTGCTATGACCCGACAGCGATACATTACGCGGTCGCTAGCCACGACGATCCGGGACGCGTCGTCGCTAGCATGCGCCTCATTATTCCGGGTACATCGCCCCTAATGAGCGGCATACAACCGGCTGACTACCCGCGATGGTGTCACGAGTTAGCGAACGACGAACCAAGCCGAGTATTTCGAGAACTGCTGCGTCGGCGTTATCCGAATGCGCTGCCAGCGCTCGATTCGTTTAATTACTTTACGAGGATAAAAGATCAACCACGCTTCAAAGAGCTCGTGCTACCACGGAATTCCTGCGAAATTAGCCGTGTCGTCGTGGATCCGCAGTATCGCGGTCGGGGCCTATTAAAGCTCTTGATGGAAAAGGCAATTGGGACCGCCGCGCGCAACCGCAGGCGTTATCTGCTACTCGAATGCGCGCCTTTCCATGAACCGATGTATCGTAAGTTCGGATTTCAGCTCATAGAGGATGACGGGCAACGGTACTACGTTCGCGAACGGCGGCTCGATGCATGGGTCGTTGCGATGTACCGTGAGCTTAAGGATCACGATGCGGAGGGTGCGCGGGAGGATCACGACGAGGCGGAAAAACTTTACGGTATGTCGATCCACGACGCACGGGGGCGCGAGTTTACCCTGACCCTAGAATGCGAGAATCTGGATCTACGAGATATCCGCAAGTGCTTATCGCTACCGTACCCGCCTCCCGCTGCTCCTAAGCCTGGAAGTGCTTATGTTCCGAAAACGGCGAATCTAAGCTTAGGATGCGCGATCAGGACAGCATTCAAGCAGCTAGACCCGCCACTCGAACCGCCACTACGCGAGTTTTTTCGCCTACTACCGAAAGCGCAGCTAAAACTCCGCAATCATGCCGGCCGGGAGTTTATCATCGAAAAAGCGCATTGTGAGCTTGGAAGCACGGAGTCACCACTCCGCGACCGCGTTTCACACTGGTTAGGATAACGGGATGTTTCAGCGCAAGTTTGCCGTATTGGTCGGCTGCACCGAGTTCCCCAAGGCAGGCGCGTCACTGCCCCCGCTACCTTCGGCAATGACCGATGTGCGGGAACTAGAGAGCATGCTTCAAGATAAAATGGTCGGGGGATTTACGGACGTGCAAGTCGTCCTCGATCTACCGCACTGGGAAGTTATGATGCGCGTCAATCAGGTTTTGCACGACGCCAACCGCGATGACCAGGTGCTCCTTTATTACTCGGGGCATGGTTTACTCGACTCGGAGGGTAACTTGTTTCTCGCCACGAGCAATACCGAGCCCTCGCTCCTGCGTTCGACGGCGCTCCCAAGCGATGCCCTTCGCGGCCTGATCCGAGACACGGCATGCCGTCGCATCATCATCATCCTTGATTGCTGTTATTCCGAAGCCGTCAAACGCTTGGACATCGAGAAAATCATAGACGACAGCGTCGAGAGAGTCGGAAGAGGCGTCGGTGGAGGCTATGCAATCGCCATTATCGCGGCCGCGGCTACCAACGGCCACGCCTACGCGGCCGCCGACGGGGGCGCAAGCGTTACTACCAAAGCAATGCTCGAGGCAATCCGGAGCGGCGTTTGCGACCGTAACCGCGATGGCGTCATCTCCATCGAGGAGATCTACAAGTACACTCGCGATAAGCTCAGCGCGGATGGGTTCCCGATACCACATTTCTTCGAAACCGGTGCGACGGGAAGCTTGACTTTCGCACGCAGTGCGCGCGAGTACGCCAATCCGGATGTCATCGTGCGTATACGCGCCGCCATTGCGCGCGCTAAAAACACTGAAGACCACTGGCCGGAGGCGATCTTCGAGCGGGCCGATGAGATCCTAAAAAAGCCGGAAGAGGCGATACGCGACCACTATGAGGCTCTATTCTCGCTACTGCGCGATTGGGCCAATGAGAAGCTCTCTCTTAGCGAGCTCTGCGATCAATGGTATCAATTCGACGAGACCGGTTTAGGCGGCGCGGATGAAAAGCGGGAGATCACGGCACTGGCCAATCACTGGGCATCGATACGCGAAGCCCGGCAATCGATACACGATCTTGTGTGTCCCTCCTACATTCTCGATCAGAATTACCATTTCCTCGATTGGAATCCCATGTTCGACGAGCTGCTGGCTAAGCCGATGGGTCTGACCCGGTTTCGCCATGCCGAGGATTTCATCCTCAAACTGAAGAATCATCGGGAGGTAATCGAGCGAAGTCGCGAGGCCTTTGCAAAAGACGCCTATCCGATCGTGCATCTGGAAGACCTGGAATATGAGTCACCCAAGTACGGCTTGATCACCTTAAAGAAGATCGCGGCGCAGATCGCCGGGAAGAATGGCGGCTTGCTTGCCTGGTCCATCAACTTGAACATCCTGCAAGCGGAACACGCCCCGGAAATGTGGGCGGACCTTGAGCGCCGTTTAACCACGGAGGTCAATTGGTCCATCTACGCGAAGCTCTATGACGCGATGTTGGTGCACTTCGATCCGTATAACGAGCTGATCCGTAAGGCCGTGAGTCTCCTGGGCGACGCGCGTTCGGTGGCTGACCTCGGTGCCGGGACGGGAAACGTCACGATTGAGCTTTTCAGACAGCTTCCCTACCGTGAGGTCTGGGCGCTCGAATCGAACCAGGAAATGATCGAGCTCTTGCAGCGCAAGCTACCGGACGCTAGCGAGCCCAAACAAAACACACTGAGGGTTTTCAAGGGCGATCTTATGCTGAGTCTGCGCGAGTTCGATCAGGATTTTCTCGACGGGGCAATCATGGTCAATACGCTGTACGCAATCCCGGATCGCGCCCGCTGTCTACGCGAGATCTACCGTATCCTCAAGCCAGGCGGTGTTTTGGTGTACTCGACGTCGACCGATCAAACGGACATCGATCGCTTATTCGATTCAATCAAACTGAACCTCGAAGAGAAGGGTATGGGAACTGCCCTCCGCGAGGTGGTAGAGCTCGCCTATGAACGCAACCGCGCGATGATTACGGACATCTTACGCGACTCTCCCGAAATGGTGGTCGATTATGCCAGACAAGCCGGGTTTTGCGTAAGCGATGACCACGTTTTCCCCGGCGAGTATGAGGGCGCCGTGACGATCGTCCGTGCGCTGAAACCCAAGTTTCTCGCCCAACCATGTCTTCCGTTTTGCCCAGACATCAGCGACCGCCGCCCCCTGGTATTCATCAGCTATGCGCGCGAAGATCGAGTGTGGTGCGAACAGATCATGCGCTACTTGGAGCCGGCGGAACAGGCGGGAAAAATCTCCATCTGGGCAGACACGGAAATTGAACACGGTGAGAAATGGCAAGAGGCGATATTGAATAACCTTGAGAAAGCCTCTCTCGCCGTACTTCTGATTACAACGGATTTCCTACGCTCAGAGTTTGTACGTGAACAGGAAATGCCCTTGTTATTAGACAAGCGACAACGTAAGCAGCTTACTATTATTCCGGTGATGATCGACCAGGCCTGAGTGGAATTCGCACAGTATAGATTCCCTCATCCGCGCTTAGGTCCGCATGACGTTACCTTATCCGAGCTGCAAATCGAATCCTACGACGGTCAACCGATCAG
>JBOIDM010000343.1:0-3840 GCA_050740575.1 Gammaproteobacteria bacterium | reverse complement strand
CTTGATGTTCGAAGGGATCCCGACCTCCCCTGATCCCGGCCGCTTCTGGGACATCGTCGATAAACACCAGGTCAACATCTTCTATACCGCGCCGACGGCGATCCGCGCGCTCATGGCCCAAGGGGATCAGTGGGTCCGGCGCAGCCGGCGGGCGAGTCTGCGGCTCCTCGGCACGGTCGGGGAGCCGATCAATCCGGAGGCCTGGGAGTGGTACTACCATGTCGTCGGCGAGGGGCGCTGCCCGATCGTGGATACCTGGTGGCAGACCGAGACCGGTGGGATCCTGATCACGCCGTTGCCGGGCGCGGCCCGGCTCAAACCGGGATCGGCCGGCTTGCCGTTCTTTGGGATCGTGCCCGCCATCGTGGATGAGAAAGGCCGGGTGTTGGAGGGCGAGGCCGAAGGCGCCTTGGTCATTACCCGTCCTTGGCCCGGACAGATGCGCAGCGTCTATGGGGATCATCAGCGCTTCGTGGACACCTATTTCCGGCGCTATCCGGGCTTTTATGTGACCGGGGATGGGGCGCGCCGCGACGCCGACGGCTATTACTGGATCACCGGGCGTATAGACGATGTCATCAATGTTTCCGGCCACCGGCTCGGCACGGCCGAGATCGAGAGCGCGCTCGTCTTGCACGAGAAAGTCGCCGAAGCCGCGGTCGTCGGCTATCCCCATTCGATCAAAGGCCAGGGGATTTACGCCTACGTAACGCTGATGAACGGCGAGGCGCCTTCAGAGGCGCTGCGCAAGGAACTGGTGGAGCATGTGAGGCGGGAAATCGGCGCCATCGCTACCCCGGACGTGATCCAATGGGCGCCCGGCCTGCCGAAAACGCGCTCGGGAAAGATCATGCGCCGCATCCTGCGCAAGGTCGCCGCGAACGAGATCGATAGTCTTGGCGACATCACCACGCTCGCCGATCCGGCCGTCGTTCCCGATCTTATCCGCAACCGCGCCGAAGCCTAGCGCTGCTAACCGCGGCTCGATGGCGCAGCGCGGCGCTGCAGCGGCGCGCCGTGCTTGATCGCGGGTCGAGCCGCGGGTTACGGCTTGATGAAATTCGATTTGCCTTGTTCCCCGGTAAATACGACCATGAACTTAAGCGGCGTGGTGCCCAGGTTGCGTGCCTTGTGCCAGGTATTGACGGCTTCGAGAAATCCTTGCCCCGCTTGGAAAGACTGCCGCGTGCCGTCGTCGAACTCGACCGTGAACGTACCCTCGATGACATAGATGTACGGGGAGCTTGGGTGTTGGTGGCGATCGCTTTCGCCGCCGGGCTCGAGATCAACGAGCAGCGCTGTGATCTCCGGCTGACTGGTTTGCGGGTATTGGAGCGCTTGCCCCTTGATTGTCGTCGAGCCTTTGAAGACCTCGGTCGCCTTGAAGCCGGTCGCCGCCTGAGCCCCGGCGCCAATGACGCTGAGTAGAATCACGAAGGCGGTAACTAGAGGTGAACGTGCCATGGGGGTTCTCCGGTAAATGTGTTGATAGAAATTATTGTAGCCCAAGGTCGGCGTGGGAGGGCGATGTTGCATATAGGTACGCGCGCGAGGTGGGCAGATCATTGAGGCCGGGGCGGCTGAAGGCGACTTGAAATACTTGCAGCCAGCCGGTGGTGAACGAAGCGATGGAACCGCAAAGATAAAGGCGCCAAGCCCGGACGAATTCCTCGCCATGCTCGCCACTCACGCGCTCGGCGTGATGCTCGAAGCGCGCGAGCCAATCGCCGAGGGTGCGAATGTAGTGCAGGCGCAGGTTCTCGATGTCCAGGACCGACAGGGCATGGGGCTCGAGGACCTCCATAATTTCGCGCAGCGTCGGGGCATAGGTCCCGGGAAAAATGCGCTTTTCTACCCAGCTATTCACGCGATAGGCTTGGTTGCGGCCGATGCAGTGGATGAGGCCGCGGCCATGGTCCTTCAAGCAGCGATCGATTACAGAACCGAACCTCCGATAATGCGCGGTCCCCACGTGCTCCAGCATTCCGACCGATACGAAGGCATCGTAGTGTCCGCGAATATTCCGGTAGTCGTCCTCGATGAACGTTACCCGGTCCGTTAGGCCTTGGTCGGCGGCGCGCTTGCGCGCGTATTCGATCTGCCCCTTGGAGAGGTTATAGGCCGTGACCGTCACCCCGTAAGTGCGCGCCATGAAGAGCGCGAGGCCGCCCCAACCACACCCGGCTTCGACCACGGTCTCGCCGGGTTGGAGACGTAGCTTGCGGCAGATATGGTGCATCTTGGCGATCTGCGCCGCTTCCAAGCTCATCCCCGGTCGCGGATAGTAGCCACACGAATATTGCATGGCGGCGTGATCGAGCCAGAGCCGGTAAAAGCCTTCACCGAGATCGTAGTGGTGGCGGATGTGTACGCGCGACGCTTCCTCTGAACCGCGCCGCGGCCGGCGCTCCCGCCACAGGCGTACGAGATAAGGCCGCCGGGCCAACGCGGATTCGTAGGCGCGGAAGGCATCCCGCAGGAACATGCCTAGATCGCCCCGCACGTCGATGTCTCCCCTTGCGTACAGCTCCCCGAGGAACACATGCGGGTTGAGGCATAAGCGGTAGAGGGCCGCCCGGCTACGGATCACGAGCACGCTACGCGCCACCGTTCCCGTAGCGCGGATCTCCTCGCCGTTCCATAGCGCGATGGCGAAGGGCGGGTGGCCGAGAAGATCTAAAATTCCTCTTAAAACCCAACGCTCCAGGCGTGTCGCCGCCGCACCCTTGGGGTAAAGTGACGCGGGTACCGGTGCGGCCGGGGTTAATCCCGGTAAATCGAATGCCTCCGCATGCTGCTCGCGCACCGCAACTCCGCTCTCGTCCGCCATTTCCGCCAACCTCCTTTGCGATGGATCGCGATCGCTATTCTAACGCGGCCGGCGCCACGCGTAGCGATCGGGATTGCGGTAAACTCGCCCGGCGGCCGATTCGCCAGGGTCAGGAGCGCCAGCGCCTACGCCTCCCTGCTGCAGACCGAAGGCGGGCCGCAGCTCTCCCCTTCTTATCATCGCTCCAGCCCAACGCGTGCTGGCGGCGCGGGGTTATGAGCGGATTTCGACAGGACCTTCGATCAGGTCCACCGGCCCTTGCTGATGATATCATCCCTTAATAAACTGTTTTCATGATTCGGACGCAGATTAGCCTGACGGAAACCGAGTACAACGCCGCCAAGCGTGAGGCGGAACGCTTTGGGATTTCATTGGCGGAGTTGCTGCGCCGTTCGCTACGTACAATGATTCCCGCCGATGAGGCCAAGCCCTGGATGCGTTACGCAGGCATGATCGAGTCGGGCGATCCTAGATCGAGCCAGAACATCGACGACGTTGTCTATGGGCAAAAAGACTGATGCTTTACGTCGATACATCGGCATTTATCGCTTTCGTCGGCCGCTCGGACACACACCACGCCCTGTTTCGCTGAAACCCCTGGCGATCGCGCCGGTGGGAGCGGTCGAGCAGGCCGGCGCCGCGCGGCTGCTACGAAGATTTTCCGATCGAGACCTCACACTCACCGATGCGGTGGGCTTGCACCTGATGCAAGCGCGGAAAGTCAAAAGCTGCTGGTCAACCGATTCCCACCTCGGACTGACGGGCGTGTCTCTGGTCGTTAACGAAAATTGAGCACGGCGGCACGGGACGGATATATCGAAGATAATCAAGAAACATCGACTGCGGGTAGTGTCTTTGAATTTCGGCTATCGGCCATGAAGAGTCATTCACTCGAAACGGTGGCACCCGCGAGGTGATTTTTCGAGGCCTGAACCTGAATGCGCCCGCGCAACCCTTGCCCGCCGCGAAAATCTTGCGGCACTGATGCGTAGTAGAGCGAGATGGCATGG
>JBOIDM010000342.1:0-3854 GCA_050740575.1 Gammaproteobacteria bacterium | reverse complement strand
GATCCGCACGGGGGGTGCCTCGTGAGAGGCATCCCTACCGTAACTTAACGAAATCGCCGTACACCTCGGGTACCTCCACGTCACCGAGATCGACTGGGTAGGCACCTCCATGGGAGGATTAATGGGGATGTGCCTCGCTGCTCGCGAGCACTGCCCAATCCGCAAAATGGTCTTAAACGATATCGGGCCCGAGGTCCCCGGGCCCGCCTTGGAACGGATGGCGACCTATGTCGGTCGGGACCCGCAATTCCCCGACCTCGATGGCGTTAAAAACTATTTCAAGGCGATTCATGCGCCCTTCGGGCATTTGAGCGAGGAGGTGTGGGCGCATATGGCGCAGCACGGTGCAAAACGGATCGCAGAGGGCGAGTATCGACTGCATTACGATCCGCGCATCGGTGAGGGCTTGCGGCATAAGCTCCAAGGTCCGGCAGGTCTTTGGCCCGTCTGGGACGCGGTGCGCTGTGCCGTTCGCGTACTACGCGGCACGGAATCCGATGTTCTGACCCACGCGGCGGCATTGCAAATGACTCGCCGTGGGCCGCAGGCTAACCTCGTCGAGTTCAGCGGCATCGGCCACGTGCCTGCGCTCACGACGCCGGACCAAATCGCCGCCATACGGGAATGGTTGCTCGCGAATTAGAATATGATCGGATCCGGAGGCCTTAATCCTCGGCTAATTCGGGAATATGTTCGAATGCCTCCAGCGCCTCGGGATTCGCCAATGCTTCGAGATTTTCTATGGGCCGGTGGTGAATGAGATCGCGCACCGCAAGCTCGACGATCTTACCGCTGCGGGTACGGGGGAGGTCAGGGACTCGGATCACCCTGGCGGGTACATGACGCGGAGAGGCGTGTTCGCGGATCGTAGTTTTGATGCGCGTGATGAGATCCTCGTCCAGCGTTAGGCCTTCTTGTAGCTTCACGAACAAAATGATGCGCACGTCGTTATTCCATTCTTGGCCCACGGCCAGGCATTCGAGGATCTCGGGCATGGCCTCGATGGGGCGGTAGATCTCGGCGGTGCCGATGCGCACGCCGCCAGGATTAAGAGTAGCATCCGAGCGCCCGTATATAATCACAGTCTCGCGTGGGGTGATCTCGGCATAATCCCCGTGGGCCCAGACCTTGGGGAAGCGCTCGAAGTAGGCGCGATGGTAAGCGGTCCCGTCCGGGTCATTCCAAAAACCTACCGGCATCGAGGGAAACGGGGCGGTGCATACCAGCTCGCCTTTCGCCCCGGTGACGGATCGTCCGGCCTGGTCGTAGACCTCGACTTTCATTCCCAGTCCGCGGCACTGTAGCTCACCCCGATGGACCGGCAGGCAGGGATGGCCCAGGGCGAAACAGGAGATGATGTCGGTGCCCCCGGAGATGGAAGCGAGCTGGAGGTCCTCTTTGATGTCCCGATAGACGTAATCGAAGGACGCCGGGGCGAGCGGCGAACCGGTGGACAGAATAGTCTTGAGTGCGTCCAGATGATGGGTCGCGCGCGGTTTGACGCCGGCCTTCTCGAGGCTCGCGAGATACTTGGCGCTGGTACCGAAGACCGTCACCCCTTCCTGTTCGGCGAGATCGAATAAGCTTTGGGGTTGGGGATGGAAAGGCGAGCCGTCGTAGAGCACCACCGTGGCGCCGAGCGCGAGGCTTGAGACGAGCCAATGCCACATCATCCATCCGCAGGTGGTGAAATAAAAGATCCGGTCCTCGGGCTTGAGGTCCGTGTGCAGGGCCAATTCTTTCAGATGCTGGATGAGCGTGCCGCCGGCACTGTGAACGATGCATTTGGGTTTCCCGGTCGTGCCCGAGGAGTACAGGACATACAGCGGGTGGTCGAAGGCCAGCGCCCTAAAGGGCGGATCGGGCAGCGGCTCTTGCCCTAAGAAATCCGCATAAAGGACACTCCGCGGCAGCGAGCGGCGGGCTGTTTCTCCCGTCTCTACGTAAGGCACGGTGATCACGCGTTGCACCTCGGGAAGATGCGGGAGCGCTTGCCGGATGCGGTGCAATGAATCCATGCGCTTGCCGGCGTAAATATAAGCATCGGCCGTGAACAGCAGCTTGGGCTTGATTTGGCCGAAACGGTCCAGGAGGCCGGCGATCCCGAAATCCGGCGAACACGACGACCAAATGGCGCCTAAGCTGGTACTCGCCAACATGGCCGCGACGGTCTCCGGAATATTGGGTAAAAAACCGGCGATGCGGTCGCCGGCGACGACGCCCTCGGCCTGTAAGGCACGCGCGAGCCGTGCCACTTCGGAATAAAGCTCGGCGTAAGAGACAATGCGGTTGCAGCCGCGCTCGTTCCAGGCGATGAGCGCCGGGTGCCGGTCGCGCCGGCGCAATAGGTTTTGGGCGAAGTTGAGCCGCGCGCCGCTGAACCACCGCGCACCGGGCATGCCCTCCGGATGTTCCAGCACCGTATCCCACGTGCGGGAAAGCTTGATGTCGCAGAAGCGCCAAACCGCGGGCCAGAATTCTTCCGGTGCGCCTATCGACCAGCGATACAAGGACGCGTAGTCCGTGACGCCCGGCGCACCCTCCTGGCGCACCATAGCCATGAAACGGGCCATGTTGGCCGCGTTGACCCGCTCTGAGCTAGGCGTCCAAATCGGCATCGTTTATTAAACACACCCCGCGGTCTTGTCGCGGGGACCTTAGCGATGGCATTTTCAAAGGGGAAAGCCGCAGTCTCCCCTTTGGTCAAGGGCGGGGTTCCCGCCCGCGAGGTATATTCATCTCGGCGGCATGCGCAGCGCACCATCCAAGCGTATGACCTCGCCGTTCAGCATCGGGTTCTCATAGATATGGCAGACGAGCGCCGCGAATTCGCGCGGACTGCCCAAGCGCTTGGGGAAAGGGACGTGCAGAGCTAAGCCGGCGCGCGCCTTTTCGGGCAAGCCCGCGAGCATCGGGGTATCGAAGAGACCCGGTGCGATCGCCATGACGCGGATGCCGAGCGCCGCGAATTCGCGGGCGAGCGGCAGCGTGAGGCTGACCACACCGCCTTTGGAGGCGGCGTAGGCGGCCTGGCCGATCTGGCCCTCGTAGGCGGCGATCGAGGCCGTGTTGATGAGCACCCCGCGTTCACCCTCGGCGTTCGGCGCATTGTGTTGCATGAGGTTAGCGGCGGCGCGGCAGACGGTGAAGGCGCCGATAAGATTGACGCCGATGACCCGCGCAAACTCCACCTGACTGAGCAGGCGCTCGGCGCCGAGCACGCGCTGGGCCTGCACTATGCCGGCGCAGTGGACGGCCAAGGTGATCCCGCCGAGTTGCTCGGCGGCGATCCCGAACGCTCGGTCCACCGCGGCTTCGGAGGTCACGTCGGTTTCGAGAAAAAGCGGGCCCTCCGAACGGGGACCGGGCAGCGGCTCGGCGGGAGCAGGTTGAACGTCCAGGATCGCGACGCGCGCGCCGGCTTCGAGCAAGCGCCTTACCGCCGCCAGGCCGAGGCCGGAGGCGCCGCCGGTAACGATCGCCTTCGCGTCACAAAGTCTCATCAGGCGATAGTATAAAACATCAAACGGCTGGCGTTGCCACCGACAGCGGTTTGCGGCAACCTCGGGTGGGGGGTATGATACCCCGAAGTCGCGCGAGCAGTCGGGTACCATGTCAGAAGAGATCCGTGGGGAATCTCAGGACAACCCTGATCGAACCGAGGCCCCGCCTTTAGGCGAGCTCGGGGCGGAAAGCCCCTTTCCCATCGTCGGGATCGGCGCTTCCGCCGGGGGCCTCGAGGTCTTCACCCAGCTCCTCTCCTATCTGCCGGCGCGCACGCGGGTGGGCGCTACGGGCTCGACCCCGGCGGACTTCCAGAAGGAGGCCGATCGGCTGCTCGTGAGCCGTTACGC
>JBOIDM010000341.1:0-3275 GCA_050740575.1 Gammaproteobacteria bacterium | reverse complement strand
CTCGACGAGGCCCACTGGGTGGTTGCGCATGCGGCTAAGCGATTGAAAATGGGGCGTACGACCTTGGTCGAGAAGATGAAAAAATTTGGGATGCACCGCGTCGAGGAAACGATGACCGGCTAGCATGCCTTGGCAAGCCTGGGCGGGGCGCCCGCATAGTCTTCCAAACCCGCGCAAGTCAAAGCCGATGGGGTGATGAAACCGGTACTGATCTTTCGGCATGTCCACTGCGAAGGTCCGGGTTATTTGGCGGAGTTCTTGGCCCTGCGCGGTATCTCCTTCGATCTCATACGGATTGATGAAGGCGAGGAACCCGCGCGCGATATCGACCGCTGTTCGGCGCTCGTGTTTATGGGTGGTCCGATGTCCGTCAATGATTCCTTACCGTGGCTGGGCCAAGAACTGGCGCTGATTCGGGCGGCCCACGCCCGCGCTTTGCCGATATTAGGCCATTGCCTCGGTGGCCAGTTGATCAGCAAGGCCTTGGGCGGCGTGATCACCCCCAACCCCGTTCCAGAAATCGGCTGGGGCCCGGTCGAGTGTGCGGATGGCGAGGACGCGGCGGGATGGCTTGCCGGGTTGCCGCCTCGGTTCGAGGTCTTACATTGGCACACCGAGACCTTCAGTATCCCCCCCGGCGCTGCGCGGTTGCTAAAGAGCGGTCTTTGCGAGAATCAGGCGTTTGCGCTCGGAAATACGCTCGGCATGCAATGTCATCTGGAAGTCACCGCGAAGATGGTGACCCAGTGGGTGAAGGTGTACCAGGAGCAACTGGCCGCGCTCTCTAGCGTACCGGCGCCCGATGAGATCACCCGCCGGCTTTCCCAACGCGTGAAGGCGCTGCGGCGCATTGCCGAGCGATTTTATAGCCGGTGGGTGGAGGGACTCAGCGATTAACCGCGCCGGGATCGAGATGCGCGCCGCGCGGGATGAGATAGAGGCAGCGCCGTCCGTGCTACTGCCAACGCACTAAATGACCTGCTTTTCTCTGATTTCGTCCAAGGTCTTGCAGTCGATACAAAGCGTCGCCGTGGGCCGCGCTTCGAGGCGCCGGATCCCGATCTCGACTCCGCAGTATTCACAGTATCCGTAGTCACCGGTGTCAAGGCTCGCGAGCGATTCCCCGATCTTTTTGATTAATTTGCGCTCTCGATCGCGGGTGCGCAACTCCAGTGCGAATTCCTCTTCTTGGGTTGCCCGATCATTCGGGTCGGCAAAACTCCCCGCGTCGTCCTGTAAATGCTGGACGGTGCGATCGATCTCCTCGATCAGATCGCGGCGCCAGCTCAGGAGGATCTTGCGGAAATGCTCGATCTGCGCCGGATTCATGTACTCCTCGCCTCGCTTCTCCTTGTACGGCGCGAAACCGTCGTACCACGACGTGGTTGCGGCCCCGACACGGGCCACTTTCGCCTCTCTCGCTTTCGCGACCTTCTTCTTGGCGGGCACTGCCCTTACCTCATGTTTGGAAAAATGAGCGCGAAGTTGTACCAAAAACCCACGATGGACGCAACGCTTTTAAACACTAAAGGGCTCGAGTCAAACCGAGTTGCTCGGCCGGTTCCCAGCCGGGCGCCTGATAATGCGTGATGACGCTCGTGTATAAGCCTCCCCGTACATTGAAGCGTGAAGTCAGTCGCGCAAATCGCGGCCGGCACGCTGATACGACCACATTCAATATCTTGTTTGTGACATCCTCGTGAAAAGCGCCTTGATCGCGGAAGGACCAGATGTAGAGCTTGAGCGACTTCAATTCGACGCACTCTCGATCGGGGACGTAGAGCAGCTCTAAGGTGGCGAAATCGGGTTGCCCGGTCTTGGGACATAGGCAGGTGAATTCAGGGATTTCAATCCTGATCACGTAGTCGCGGGTCGGGCTCGGGTTCGGAAAGGTTTCCAAAGGCACCCTCGGTTGCGTTGCCATGGCGGCGTTTCGTCAAGATGGTTTCAAAGGGCGGAGCTACTTGCTTGGTGCATGACCACATAACGCGAAGTATCTCGCAAGTATATACCCATCCGGAGCTCCCTGGGGCGGTGCCTTTACCTTCACGCGAGTTCCTGTTACAAACTCGGGCAGTGTTCCTTGAACAACGAATACAAAACGCCTGGTACGGACAGCATCGGTGGTGTGCCTTGTTGGCACCGTTGAGCTGGGCCTATGGCAGCGCGGCTTCTGCGAAGCGGTATCTTTATTCAGCCCTGCGCCCCTACACCTGTGCGGCGCCCGTCGTTGTCGTCGGAAACATTACGGTCGGAGGCACGGGCAAAACGCCGCTCGTCATCTGGCTTGCGCGCTGTCTCAGGCGCCGGGGCTACCGTCCCGGGATCGTGACCCGCGGGTATGGGGGCCGGTCGAATACTTGGCCGCGGCGGGTAACACCCGACAGCGATCCACATCAGGTCGGCGATGAGTCGCTGCTCGTGGCAAGGCATTGCAGCAGCCCCGTAGTGGCCGCCGGCCGGCGGCGCGCGCAAGCCGTCGGGCAGTTGCTAAACGATGATAAATGCGATGTGATCGTCTGTGACGATGGGTTGCAGGATTATGGGCTTGCAAGAGACATTGAAATCGCGGTCGTTGACGGGGTTCGGCGCTTCGGTAACGGCCGTCTGTTACCCGCCGGACCTTTGCGCGAGCCCATCGAACGCTTAACGCGCGTCGACATGCTTGTCGCCCGTGGTGTGGCCCTGGCTAACGAGTTTGCGATGAACTACCGAGCCTCGGTAGCCAGGGCTGTGGCCGACGATACCGCGATGCAAAACGTGGATGAATTGCGCGGGCGGCGCGTCCATGCCGTCGCGGGGATCGGGCACCCGGATAGTTTCTTTTCGCTTTTGAGAGGCTTCGGTATCGAGACCGTCGAGCACCCGTTTCCGGACCATTACGGCTATTCTCGCCGCGATCTCGCATTCAGCGATGGGCTTCCTGTCATCATGACCGAGAAAGATGCGGTAAAATGCCGGCATTTCGCGCCAGCCGATGTTTGGTATGTTCCCATACAAGCCGAGCTGTCATCGGCGTTCGAACAAAATTTTATCGCACTGTTGGAAAATAAGATCAATGGACAAGCGTCTTCTTGAGATCTTGGTGTGCCCTTCATGCAAGGGCCCGCTACTGTACAAGCGGGCAGAAGCCGAGCTTATCTGCCGCGCCTGCCGCTTAGCTTATCCGATTCAAGATGATATTCCGGTGATGCTGGAGGACGAAGCACGCCGTATTCCACCGGACGAGAAGCTCTAGTTGGATTTTCGCGTCTACATCCCCGCGCGCTACGAGT